>JABMRB010001366.1 GCA_013202865.1 Candidatus Nealsoniibacteriota bacterium
CGACTTTATCGGCGTCTACGACGACATGAAGGTGTTCGAGTACCTGGAGTTCTTCGCCGCCGCCTACCGGATCAAGGGCCCCAAGCGCCGCCAGGTGTGCGAGGAGGTGCTCGAACTGGTCGACCTGGGCTACAAACGCGAGGCCCTGGTAACCAGTCTTTCCCGCGGCATGACCCAGCGGCTCGGACTGGCCCGCGTGCTGCTGCACGACCCCCAGGTGCTACTGCTGGACGAACCGGCCAGCGGGCTGGACCCCCGGGCGCGGATCGAAATCCGCGGGCTGCTCAAGCGGCTCCGCGGCATGGGCAAGACGATCATGGTATCGAGCCACATCCTGCCCGAGTTGGCCGATGTCTGCAACAAGGTCGGCATCATCGAGCAAGGCAAACTGCTCATCTGCGCCAACGTGGCCGACGTGATGAAGCAGGTCCGCCAGCGGACGTTGTTGAGTATCATTGTGACCGATGACGTGGAAGCGGCCGCCAAACGGCTCGAGTCCCACGACCTGGTCGAAAGCGTCGAGATCCGCGACGGCCGCATCTTTACCACCCTCAACGAAGGCGTCGAAGACTACAGCCCACTGGCCACGATGCTAACGTGTGAAGCCGGCCACAAATTGATGGAGTTCAAAGAAGACGAGATCAACCTGGAGACGGCGTTCATGGCGTTGACAAAAGGGATTACGGCCTGAGTTGCTTGACTTTCGCGACGCGGACGCGTATTCTAAAAAGAGGTCTCCACTGGCAAGACGAGGAGGGCGACGTGAACAAGGTCCATGCAGTGTATGAAAACGGCGTGTTTCGCCCAACGGTGCCGGTCGAACTGCCCGAGCACTGTAAGGTTGAGTTCGAACCTCGTCTGGTCAACGACACGGGTGATCGTCAACAAGGACTCGACGAGGTGTACGGGGTCCTCGCGGAACGATACACTTCGGGCGAAAGCGACGTGTCGGCTCGACACGACGAGCATCAGCCATGAACGTAGTGTTTCTCGATACGGTCGGGCTGTTGGCTCTCTGGGACAACAGCGACCAAGTGGCACGAGGCGGCTGAGGAGGCGTTTTCCACCGTCACGGAAGCGAGGTGCGGGCTTGTGACGACCGCCTATGTGCTCCTGGAATGCGGCAATGCGGCGGCAAGGCGGCCGTATCGGCTAGCGGTCGAGCGACTCCGCCGGAAGATGGAGGCGAATCGTATTTTGGTCGGCCCCCACCGAAGAAGACTGGCGTCAAGCGTGGGAAGCCTACACGAAGACCGAGATGGGCGGTGCCGGAATCGTGGACCACGTCTCCTTTGTCGTCATGCAGCGTCTGAACGTCACACACGCGTTCACGAACGATCACCACTTTCACGCGGCGGGGTTCGAGACGCTCTTCTGACCCCACTCTTGTGGTTTCCAGGTGGGCAAACCATCCTTTGCGGGGACGCCCTGGTGAAAACCTACAAACACATCGCCGAACGCCTCTGGGAAGCGTCGATTGTTGGGCTTCGCTGGGAGCCCTGCGCTCGTGAAGCAGAGCTTGTCTTTCGAGATGGCGAGGCCCGGTTTCACGTCATTCTGCGCGGAATTCACTGCTTTTGCACTCGGCAATCGCTGCTCGGTTCACACGACTACATTCCGATCTCAGAAGAGAACTGGGAGGATTGGTCCGTCCACTATTTCGAAGTGTTTGAGAAAAGCCCGTTCCTGGACAGTTTCCTCAAGAAGCATCTGGGCTTCACCACGGACGTCGTCGTGTATGATAGTCAAGGCAATCGTGCAGCCGAGACAAGCGGTTCTCGCGTTCCGGTGCATGTAGCGGTTGGTGCAGGGGGCGGTAACCTGGACGTCGTATGTGAAACGATGGAGTTCGATGGCGAGAGGTAATCGCTCACCACAGTTAATCGAAAACAGGGAACGTCTTACCTTCTTGCGCGCGGCAGCCGGCTGCAAATGAGCGCTGGCGAGTCGACACGCTTACTTCACCTGACCATAATCAACACCAACGCCAACTCGCAGCAGGCGGCGGTAACCAGGAGCGTGGGGCAAACGTTCACGCGAACCGGGCCGCCGGTGCCGCAGTACTGGCAGACGTCGGCCCACGGACTGACGCGTTCGCCGCAACTGCGACAGGACGAGCCTTCCTCCAGAGCGGATCGCCCCCACCTCCCGATCCATGCAAGACCATGCCGAACGTGCCGTAGAAGCTGAATTCGTGCGGCAAAGAGTCGAAGACGAAGCGACCAAAGAGAAGAAGCAAGAGACATACCGTCAACTTTCAATACAACAGGTGTAACGCAGGGAGCCTTACCATCTGAAGCATACCTTACGATCGGGCTCAGGTCAAACGCACGACAAAGATTGAGGAATTAGTTCGGTGCGTTGCACGCACCCTACGCGGCACGTCGGCGGGCGGTGATCTCGTGGTAGAGGGACAGCAATTGGTCGACGTTGCCGGTGAACGGATGACGCAACGCCGTCGCGCGGGCCGCGCTGCCGAGGCGGGCGCGGAGATCGGGGTCGAAGAGACGGCGGAGACGTTCGGCCAATGTGCGGTCGTCGGCCGGGTCGGAAATCAGCAGGGCGTCTCGGCCGTCGTCGAGCAGCTCGGCCACGCCGTTGAGCCGCGTGGTGATCACCGGCAGACCGGCGGCGGCGGCCTCCAGGACAACCAGACTGCACGTGTCGTAGTAGGTCGGATGGACGTAAACGTCGGCGGCCGCGTAGTAGGGGACCGCCGCGCCGGTCGGGCCGACCAGCGTGACGTGCCCGCCGATACCCAGCCGCCGGGCCAACCGACGCCATGGTTGCAGACGCCGCCCGCCGACCACGGCCAGATGGATCTTGCGGCCTTCGGCTACCAGCCGGCCAACCGCCCGCAGCGCCGTCGGCACCCCCTTGAGCCGGAAGTTGTGGGCAACGACCAACGCCAGCAGCGCGTCGTCGTCCACACCCAGTTGATCGCGAACCGTCTGACGGTACGCCCCGCGATGTTCGGGCGAGAAGCGATCCGTATCGACGCCGTTGTAGACCACGCGAATCCGCTCGGGCGCGACGCCATGGAACCGGCGGAAATCGTCGGCCACGGCCTGCGACAACGCCACCATCACCTGTCCCCGGTCGGCGTATTGCCGCGCCAACAGGGCCCGATACTGGCGGTGCCGGGGCAGCAGCCGGTCGACGCGGCGTTTGATCGGCCGAAGCCAAGGCGGATGCAACAACAGCTTCCGCTCGGTGATCGAGTCCCACGACCCGCCGTGCGGATGGAACACGTCGCAATACCAGCCGGCCCCCATGTCGTGGATCACGTCCAACGGCAGCGTGCGGAGCGTGGCTTCGGCCGCCTCGGCGAAGCCCAGTCGCGACCGGGCGTGCGGCAGCGGATGGGCGATAACTCGCACAGCGTCACTACCGAGATTGAACTGCCGGGCGACAACGTGTACTTCGTGGCCGCGGTGGACGAGTTGCTCGGCGAATCGGGCTGTCCAGCATTCCAGCCCGCCGCGCCGCGGATCGAACTGTTCGAGCACCAGACCGATTCTCATGCCTCGATCCCCAATCGCCGCTGCATAACCTGCTGCTTGGCGAGCACGGCGCGGATCAGCCGCTTGTCGGCCGGCCGGAGCTTCTCCACGCCGAGGTAGCACCGCATGAAGGCCAGCTTGTCGGTGCATTTGATCCGTCCCCGCGGGGCCGACCAGGCGAGTTGAGCCAGGTCTTTGACCATCCAACGACGACGGAAACGGCGGCGATGCTGCACGCGTTGCAGGTCGATCAGCCGGATATGGAACTCGCCGGGCACCCGTTCCCGGATGAAGAAATGGCCGCAGTAGAAATCGCGATGGTTGAAGCCCGCCTCGTGGAACTTTCGGGCAACGCGGGCCACTTCGCGGATCAGCCGCGTCAGGTCGCGGTCGCGGTCGATCGACGCCCTTACCGAGAGCGGCGGGAATCGGTGGTGCAAGAACGTGTGCAGGTCGGTGTAGTTTTCCAGCTCTTCGGTGAGCACGAACGACTCGAGCAGGCCATCGGCGTGCAGCTTTTCGCCGTAAGCCAATAGCCGCATCACCTCGACCCCGTTGTCCGTCAATGCCCCAACGTTCTGTGCCTCGACGCGGCCGGGCGTTTCACCGGGCCCGGTTCCCCATTTCGCTCGCAGTCGGGTGAGCCATGTGCGGACGTGGTGTTTCTTGAGGTAGATGCCGTGGGGCCGGCGTTGTTCGTCTTGCAGCGAGAGCCGCCAGTTCTCGCGGTCCTTCAGTGCCCGCAGGCAGCGGCCGTCGAGCGTGGCCATCACGGCGTCGAAGTCGGTCAGGCCGGCCTGCTGCAATTGCTGCTCGACGCAGGCGTCCAGCCACATCTGCCCGTCGCCGGTCGGTTGCAGTCCGGTGTCGGCCGGGTCGGAGGGTTTGGTTTGGGAATCGATGCGGATCATTTCACGCGGCCACTAAGGGTTCTCGGTGTTCGATCAGTTGCGCGACTTCTGCGAAGACCATGTCGACGGTCAACTGCTGCATGCAACGGTGATGGCCTGCCGGGCACGTGCGTTTGTGGCAGCCGATGCAATCCAGGTCGAGCATCAGGTTGACGGCCCGTTGTGTGGGATTCTCGCCCCAGACCGGCAGCATCGGGCCATAGAGCGTGACTACCGGCAGGCCTAACGCGGCGGCGGCGTGCCGTGGTCCGCTGTCGGTGGAGACCATCAACCGGGCGCGGCGGATGCAAGCCTTCGACGTGCCCAGATCGAGCGGCTGCTCGGCCATCGACACGACCTGCGGGCGATCGGCCAGCCGAACGACCTCCCGGGCGATCTCGCGCTCCTTGGGGCCGCACAGGACCAGCACGTCGTGGTCCAACCCATCGACGATCTGCCGGGCCAACTGGCCGAAATGCTCGATCGGCCAGAGCTTGGCCGCACCGTAGGCCCCGCTGGAGTTCAGCAGAATCGGCGGGCGGCCGCGGTGCAGGCCGAGGTCGGCAAACACGGCGTCGGCCGACCGCTCGTCCTGCTCGGTCGTAGCCAGTTCGAGCCGGCGCGACTCAGACGGACAACCGACCGCCCCCGCCAGCGCAAGGTAGGTATCGACCATGGGCAGATTGACCAGCCGGCGGCCTTCACGTTGCGGATAGAGCCGGCCGGTCAACAGCGGCCCGCGACCGCGGCGGACGTAGCCGATCCGCTCGCGGGCACCGCCAAGCCATGCCACCGTGGCCGATCGCAGTGAGTTGGTCAGCAGCACGGCCAGATCGATCCGCTCTCGGCGCATCCGTCGGGCGAGCGCCCAAGATCGCAGCGCCGGATCCTTCGCCCGAGGATCGAAGAACCACTGTTCGTCGAGCCAGTCGGTTCCTTCGAGCATGTCGGCCAGGTACGGCCGCATGATACCCACCAGCCGGGCGTCGCCGCCGAATTGACGCGAGATCGCACGGATCGTCGGCGTGGCCATTACGAGGTCGCCGAGCCAGTTGGGTAGGAACAGCGCGATGTTCATGGAGTTGCTCGTAGTGACCCGATTCATCGGGTCCGAGTAGGCACGACCGCATGAATGCGGTCACTACAAACCGTGGAAGACACTGGCACGAGAATAACCCGTGCAGAGACTCGGACCAATAGCAGTTGGACGCCTGCTAGCAGTGGCAGTATGCATGGAGTTTGTAGGACGGGTTTGTAACCCGTCTAAGGGTGAGACGGGTTGAAAACCCGTCCTACGAGGTTGCTGAGACGGGTTGAAAACCCGTCCTACAGCATCTGCTCCAGCGTGGTTCGGGCCATTTCCATGGCGTTGGGGAGTTTGTCGGGGAACTTGCCGCCGGCCTGGGCCATGTCCGGCCGGCCGCCGCCGCCACCGCCGACTACCTTGGCCGTCTGGCGAATCCAGGCGACCGCGTCGAGGCCCCGCTCGACCAGATCGCGGCTCAGTCCCGCAATCAACAGCACCTTGCCGTCCTCCTCCTGCCGGCTGCCGAGCATCACGGCCACCGGGGCGGCTTTGCGGCGGAGCTGGTCGATGATTTGACGCAACTGGTCCGCATCGGCGTCGGGCACCTCGGCGATCACGGCCTTGACGCCGGCGATTTCTTTGGCATTGGCCAGCAGGTCATCGACATCCGTAC
>JABMRB010001367.1 GCA_013202865.1 Candidatus Nealsoniibacteriota bacterium
CCAGGTCCCCCAACGAAACGCCCAGGCTAGTGGAGTTCCCTAGGTTCTGGCCGCTATCGCTGAACGTGCCCTGCCCATCGTTCAGCCACACCCGGTTGGCTCGGGAATTACTGTGTGGCACGAAGGCGTCCAGATCGCCGTCCCCGTCCAGGTCCCCCAACGAAACGTTGTAGCTAAAGTTTCCCCCCAGGCTCTGGCCGCTGTCGCGGAAGACGCCGGTGGCAACCACCGAGGTCGAGGCGGCCCATAGCTCGTCGGAGCCACGGAAGAAGACCGTGTCGGGAAAGACCGTCGACTCGCCGGCGGGGCAAAGCCCGGTGGGATCGATTCCCAGGCGGGCCGGTACTTCGCTGCTGTCGAGAACCAAGGTCCCCTCCGTGGTGCCGTCGCTGATCCAGACCTCGGTGCCGTGGTAGTCCGCGCCGTAGGGGCTTCCGGGAACCAGCGCCAAGGGCCCGGTATCCCTGGCAACGAAATAGAGCCGGTCATCGTCGGCAACGAATTGCCCGGCATCCAGCGGCAGGGCGCCGATCTGCACGCCGTCAAACGACGGAGCCAGGTCGACCGGAACTTTCTGCGCCGAGCCGGTCGCCGGATCCAGCGTCCAAAGCTCCTTGGTCTTGGCCGCCTCGTCCGGATTGGCCGTGAAGAAGAGCGTGCCGTCCACGTCGGTCAGGTCGGCCGGGCCGAGGATTCCTTGCGCGGCAAGAGAACGGGTGCCTGCGGGCGTCCCGTCGCTCATCCAAAGCGTCTCAACCTCGTCGTTTTCGGCAATGAAGAAGAGCTTGCCGCCCGAAGACACGAGATCCTGCATGTTCTCCGGAACGTCAAATACCGTGGCCTCTTCGCGAAGAACGTCGAGCCGCAACTGCACCTGTTCGAGCATCGAGGGGTCGGATGCGTACTCGAGGAATGCCCCAAGGTCAAACTCGAGAATCCCCGCCTGCGTCGTATCGCCGGTCGATCCCTGTGCATCGAGTGGAGACGAAATGACGACTTCCCCGTGCGTTGTTTCTATCTCTTCAGACGGCGAGTCCGAGAAGAAGGCAAGGGTTGCCGCGTCGGCCGGGGCAAGCATCCGGCCTGCCATGGAGGCGGGGGTCACCACCACGGCATTCCCCGGCTGGCCGTCGCCCAGCGTGGTGAAACGGAACCAGCGCTCGCTGGTGCCGTCCGCAAAAGTGCTCCCGAAGACCTCGGGCCGGCCGGTGCCGCGATCCACCAGGAAATCGCCGCTGCCGGTGACCGTCCAGTTGGTGAGGATCTCGAAGTCATCCGGCAACGCGCCCGGGCTGGCGGCGCCGTAGACCACGTAGAGGCGACCTGCATCGGAGACGACGCCGTGCACGGTCCCCTCCGCGCCGGCGGCGCCCAGCACGAGGTCGTCGATGCCGTCTCCATTGAGATCGGCCCCGGGGCGGCTGCTGAGGCTGCCCAAGGCGTCCCACTCGAACTCTCCCTCCAGGACGAGGTTGGCATCGGAGAGCACGAAGTCCCCTTCGGCCACGGAGAGGAAGACGTAAACGCGGCCCTGATCGCTCCGGTCGGCCTCCTGGCCGTCGATTTTCAGCACGCGCCAGGGCTCGCCGATGACCAGGTCCGTCTCACCGTCGCCATTGAAATCTCCGGCCGTGGCCCGCAGGGGCCCTTCCAGCAGTTGCCCCTCGGGCAGCGCAGCCGCCGCGTCGCGGGAAAAGACCAGGTCGGCGTCGTCGGGCGTGAGGTTCGCTTGGAGATCAGGGCCTCCAAAGAAGACAAAGAGTCCGCCCTGCATGCCGGACCCCTCCCGGGCGCCGGAGACAGCGATCTCATCGTAGCCGTCCCGGTTCAGGTCGCCCACGATCGAGACCTCGCCCACGCCGTGGCTCGCGAATTCAAACCGTGTGTCCTCTCCGGCCTGCCAGCCGTAGTGAAGAAACAGCGAGAGCTGGCTTTGGTCAGAGTCGACGATCAGGACGTCGTCCAGCCCGTCTCCGTTGACGTCACCCGGGACGACGGTAGAGGGACTACTGGTCCCGTAACATTGGCGCAGTTGGAACCCGCCCCAGTTGGCTTCCGTCTGAGTACCCTCGGAAATGCTGCCGACGATCGCGCCGTTGGCGTCGGCCGTGATCCCCGCGAAAAGGCGCCCGGCGCCCGCGACCAGTTGCGCGGTGTCATTGTCCAGATTCCCGTCGCCGTCCACGTCGACCTTGAAGGTGGCATCACGAGTAACGCTGCCGTAAGCAAAGATCTCATAGGTTCCGCCTGGCATCAGGCCGCTGATCTTCCAGGCGGCGCTTTCGGCGAAGCCTTGGGAGCTGTTGACGAACAGATAATCATCCTTCAGGTCATCGCCGTCCACGTAGGTATAGGCGGAGACCCTTTTGTCCACACCCTCCACTCCCTCCACGGCGAGACGCACGGAGGTCGGGTTGCCGTTACTGTCGACCAGGTCCCATTCCGGCTTGTCGGTGCCACTAGGAAAGTTCGCAATGTTGCAGGGGTTCCAGACGTTGCCGAACCCGTAGTAAGGCTCCACGCCCGACATGGTCGTTCCACCGTCGCCCTGGAGATCCACGCTCCAGACGGTCTCTTCAAAGATGCTGAAGTCCTTAGCGTCCGGATTGAAGAGGTAGACGGCGGGGCTCTGCCCACCGACCGACACCAGCAGGTCACCGCAGCCGTCCCCGTTGAACTCGCCGACGTGGACCGTGACGTCGGAATCCTCCAGGAGCCTCGAGCATTCGATTTCCCGCACCCGGGTCTGATTCGGCGTAGCACTGACCGGCTCCACCCAATCGGCGTCGAGTCGCCGCGGGAGGAACTCGAGATCCTCACTGCCTTCGTCGAAGCTGCCGCCGCTGAGCAGCGCGGTCACGTATAATCGCGATGCCTCATACCCGAAGACCTGCACCTCGGCTAGCGAGAGAGTGCCATCGCCAAGATTGTTCCAGCCGTCCAACTGGACGCGAACTGTGTCGCCGATCGTGCCGCCGGGCAGGTCGAAGTGCAACGGAATTGAATCGGGGGGAGTCCCGTCGTAGTGCTGGGCCCAGACCGTCGTACCGTCACGGAGCACCGAGACGATGAAGTTCGAGAGTCGCCGGTAATACGTTTCGCCAGTACGGTTATGGAGGACGATCTCTTCCAGCACGAACTGGTCGCGCAGGTCCACCTGCCACCAGGAGTCTTCCAGACTCACCGTATGTGTGACCGAGCCGTGCGACCAAACTCCGTCCGTTATGCCGTCAATGGCCAGCGCCGCCACCGCCACGTCGAGGGTCGACGACTGGCTCGCGACCCCGTCCAAGGCAAGGTTGGAGTGCTGCTGATACCCGAAGACCTCAACTTCGGCCAGCGAGAGGGCACCAGGTTCAGTCTCGGCATAGTTCCAGCCGTTCAACTGGACCCGGACTGTGTTGCCGATTGTGTGGTCGGGCAGGTCGAGGTGTAACGGCCCCGAATCGGGGGGAGTCGTGTCGTAGTGCTGGCTCCAGACTTCCACACCGCCACGCCACACCGAGACGATGAAGTTGGAGAGTCGCTCATACCAATTTTGGGGCGATTCGTCGGTACGGTTGTAGAGTGTGATCGTTTGCAGCACGAATTCTTCGTCGTCTTCCCCCAACTTGACCTGCCACCAAGAGTCTTCCAGGTCATCCGTATGCGTGACTGAGCCGTTCCAGTACTTCCCGTCCGTGTTGCCGTCGATGGCCCGCGCCGGATCGCCTCCCCAGGCATCCGACGACTGGGTCGCCGTCCCTCCCAGGGCAAGGTTGGACGATTGGCGTGTTTCCAGGCGTTGGAACACCAGGTCGGTAACGCCGTCGCCGTCGACGTCGCCCAGCCGCTCTGCCGGCTTCCCGAGCGAGGCCGTGTCGATGATGACGTCGGCCTCGGTCTCGATTCCGGCCAGGGCGTCCAGCTCCACCGGTCCGAGCAACAGATAGGCCGTGTCGTGGCCTTCGACGAGCAGGTCGTCGATGCCGTCGCCGTTGACGTCGCCGATCATCCTGGCGCCGGAGAGGGCCTCGGCAGCCTGTCCACCCTCCAGGGCAAAGGCGTCGCGAATCTCCAAGAGGGTCCCTTGGGCGTCCGCCGGGAGATCACCCAGGTCGAGGCCCGGCCGCGTGAACAGGCCGCTTTGCGGCAGCGTCGGCGTGGCCAACTCGAAGCGGAAGACCTCCGGCGGCAGCTTCTCCGCCGAGTTGCCCGGGCCGCCCGGGATAACATCGGCGGGGGTCAGCGCCGCGCCCGGGTAGATGCGGACCACACCGCCGAACTGGTCGGCTACCGCCAGATCCGCCAAGCCGTCGCCGTCCACGTCGCCGATGGGCCATAGAACCGCCTCCTGAATCTCGTCCCGGTAGATCGGGCTGCCCGACTCGAGGACCAGGGCCGGCAGGTCGAAGCCCGCCTCCAGATCGTCCCGCGAAGTAGTGCCAAAGGTGATCTGCGTGACCTGGTGTTGGAGGATCTCGTCCGACTCATTCAACGTAGAGCCCGGCTCGAGAACGGCCGCGGCCAGGTCGTCGACGCCGTCGCCGTTGAAGTCGCCGATGCCCCGCAAGTGGCCCACCCCGGGGAGTTTCAACGGGTCGGCAGGTCGACTCACTTGGCGCAATTGGAACCCGGCCCAGTTGGCTTGCGCGTCGTTGACAGGCAAGATTTTGCCGATGATCAGTCCGTTGGTGTCCGCCCTGATGCCGGCGAAAAGGTGCCCGTCGCTCGCGACCAGTTGCTCGGTGTCATCGTCCAGATCCGCGTTGCCGTCCACGTCGACCACGATGGTGGCATTGTGATTGATGCTGCCGTAAGCGAACATTTCGTATATTCCGCCGGGCATCAGGCCGCTGATTTCCCAGTCGGCGCTTGGGTCGGCATTGCCGGCTTGGACGAACAGATAATCATGCTTTAGGTCATCGCCGTCCTCGCTCCAGCCCGAAACGGTTCCATCCACGGCGAAGTGCACGGAGGTCGGGTTGCCGTCACTGTCGAACAGGTCCATTTCCGGATTGACGCTCACACCGGTAGCGTCCCCGGTATGGCCCTGAATGTCGAAGGCGTTCCAGACGTTGCCGAATCCGTAGTAAGGCTCCACGCCCGACATGGTATCCGGGTCCGGCTTGGGCACCTGCCCGCCGGCACCCTGGAAATCCACGCTCCAGAGCTTCCCGGCGGCGAACTCGTCGCTGCCGAAGATCAGAATGTTTCGGTCTGCACTGCTGAGGATCAGGTCGTCGAGCGGGCCAGACTTATCCGTTCCGACAGTCGTCTGCTTCGGACCGCTGAAACCGAGCTGTTCCGCACCGCTGACGCTCAGGTCGGCGCCGCTCCCTTTCCTCCCGGGCGTCGTGAAGGTGATCTTACCGTCGACAAGACCGGCCGCCACGTTGTAGTCGGAGAGCTGGTCATTGAGCTTGTCAACAAGCTCTTGCGCGTTCTGCCAAGACGTGCCTTGCGGTAGCGTTACGGGCACGTTGACGAGGCCGCGGCCGAGGACGCGGTCCGGGGCGGTCTTGCCGAGCCCACCCAGGGTACCGTCGAAGCCTGCCGGTAGGCTTTCGACGGTGCTGCCCTCGACCTCGTTGAAGCCGTAACAGGCGAGCAGTCCCGTCTCGTCCCCGGTGAGGTCAAGGTCCCGGTTATCACGAATCTCGTTTTCGGAACGGACCGTCTCCCAGATCCGCACGTCGTCGAGCCGGCCGCGCAGGGCCTGAGTGGGGTCAAAAGCGCCACCCACAACGTCCTGCTCCTGGCCCAGCACGAGGCCGTTCGGGTCGATATGAATCGTCTCGGCCACGTTAAGAGATTGCGTGCCTTTAAGATCGCCGTCGATGTACAAGCTGAACTGAACAGTGGAAGCGGAAAGCGGCTCGCGGACGACGGCAAAGTGATGCCACTGGCCGTCGCCGATGTCAGCACCATAATAAAACGCGGTCAGCGACGCACCGTGGTCATAAATAACCAACTGGGTACGGCCGGCAAATATCAAGAACTCGTTGTTGGAACCTGCGTTTGCACCGGAGAGGACGGCCTGGAACCCGGCCTGATTCGTCTTCCACTTGAATTCCACGGTGAGATCCGTGCGCCCGTCGAGCAGCCCGTGCGGCAGGGTCACGACGTCGTCGTCGAACAAGAGGTCCCCTTCCTCCTGCAGGTTGGTATGGTAGAAGAGGTTGAACTCGACGGGGAATTCAAGTTCCTCGCTTTCCGGCGCGTTCCCCGTCGCCATCAGCGTCGGCGCCTGATCCTCTGCCGGCCCCCCGGTTTCGTCGTCGTCGACGTTGCCCGCAACAAAGGGCTCCAAACCCGCAAAACCTTCCGGGTCGGTCAAGGTCATATACTCGAAAGGACAGGCGGCCCAGTAAGGCTTTTCAACCCCGTCAGACTCCGAATAGACAAAAACGTCCGGCTCTCGACCCAGCACGAGGTGGACCGCCTCATCGGTCACCACGGCCGCATCGTCGCGGCCGTCGCCGCTCAGGTCGCCGACCCCCGCGATCCGGGCACCGGCAATCTCGACGTCGGGCAGCAGCCTGATCGCGTCATCAGGTGTGAAGCCCCGGAAGCTCACGGCCACGTCGTCGACGTACCAGCCTTCGTAACCGTTGTTGTACTGATCGACCGAGTCGAACTCGAACCCAATCGTAACGGTCTGGCCGATGAAATCAGAAAGGTCGAACTCCACCTGGCGCCAACCATAGGCCCCTTGCTCGTCGACGGTGTCGGAGAGCTTGCCGGCGGCCGTGTTCGCGGCGCCCGCAAGCGGCAAACCATTGACAAGCACCCGGGCCAAATCATACCCATCCTCGTTGGGCTCGGTCTGGAGAAAGTAGCTGAAGGAGAGCTTGGCGCTTTGGGCCGCGGCAGGGATCGTGATCGATCGCGAGGAAACGATGCCCTGACTCTTTGAGTCAACGCTGTTGTAGTTCCCGCTTTCGGTGCCGAAATAGAGCGCGTGCTGGAGCGATGGATCGTCAAGTGGGGGGTGAAATGGGGAATCACGGTCGGTGGTGAACTGCCAGACGGCGTCCCCTACATGCGGCCCCAGCGTCCAGGTGGCTAATTCATCCTCACCCGAGGCAAACCCGTCTTCATTGGTTCCCTGCCAAATAAGGTGATCCTCAAAGAGCGTTTGGGACCCTTCCCACTGCGTGCGGCTTCGGCCCTCGAAGAGGAACAAGCCGTTGCGGGTGGACACCAGGAGGTCATCTGAGCCAAGGGCGTCGACCGCAACGTTGCCGGCACTGGCCACGCCGTATTCGCTGGGCTCGGCGTCCGGGTCGCGGAACACGAGGTCGGCCTCGGCGACCACGTCCACCTTGATGGCGTTTCCGCTGACGTCGAAGGTGCCCGAAGTGACGACCACGGAAACCTGGGCTCGCGTCCCATATTCAACGCCCGTCAAGGTGAGTTTATCTGCATCCACCGAGGCGGTCACTCCGGTCAGGTGGCTCTTGTCATTGATCCTTTCCGCGACCGCGGTCAAGTTTTCGCTCGCGGCCACGCTGATACTCTCGTCTCCTCGGTCGCCGCTAAGCGTGAAGACGGCGGCCTCGACAATTTGGCCTCCGCTGCCGGTATAGACGAGTTCGGTGGCAAAATCGCTCCAGTCATCGCGCCCGAAGAGCACGTACACGCCGTCGACCTCGATACTTACGCCCGAGACGGCCACCGCGAGGTCGTCCAGGCCGTCCGCGTCGTAGTCGCCCGGGCTCCCGATCGTCGCGCGCGGCCCCAGGCCTTCGACGAAAAGAGGTGCCGGCAGGTCCAGCAGCATCGAATCGGCGGAGGGACTGTAAAGATCGTCGCTGCCGAAGCTCACGCGGGCGTAGCTCTTGCCGTCCGGGGCATCGTTGCGGACCCGGAGGATCAGGTCCACCCGGCCATCGTCCGTGCCACCGATATCACCCAGCGAGATCGCCACCGGCTGCCCGCCCAGATCTTCTCCGTCGGCCATGATCGGGAGACCGTTGACGTCGATCCGGGGCTCGGCGGCCTCGGGCGGCACGTCGATCACCGCGCCCAGAGGCGCGACGAAATCGACCTGGTAGCGGACCGCCGCTTCGCTGCGAAGCACGTGAAGCAGGTAGTGCTCGGGCACGCCCGTGAATCGCTCTTGCGGGACCAGTTCGAGCACGTCCGGGTCGGGGTCGGCATCCGCCGCGGGGAAGAGGAAGAAGTCCAATTTCGTGCCGGTCGGCTGGAAAGACCCGTCGGCCGGGTCCTCCACGACCGCCCGCACCTGGATCATCTCGGGCTTCAGCAGTGCCGAGAAGGTGTCGCCGTACTGCCAGAAGGCCGGGGGCGTCTGGAGGTGGTACCAGTCACCACCATCGCCGTCGTGGAGGGTGAGCCCGGCAACTGCCGAACCGACCGACACGACCGGAAGCTCAGCAGCAAAGAGGAATTCGTCGTTGAGCCCACCGGCGCCCTGACGGGTGACGAACTCCAGGCGGTCCGGCTCGATGATCGTGTCACCGGCGAGCAGGTCGTCGCCGGGGCCGCCGTCGATCAGGTCGTCCCCGCCGCCGCCGAGGATCAGGTCCACGCCCTCGCCGCCGTAGATCGCATCATCCAGCGCGCCGCCGAAGAGGCGATCGTTGCCGGGGCCGCCGCGGATCTCCAGGGCCGCGAGGAGCGCGCCTTGCTGATAGTCCCCGGGGGAGATGCCCCACTCGCTGTCGACGTTGGGGAACTTGAATTCGGGATCGGCGCGGACCTCGTCGTCGCCGGCGCGGGTGTCGATCACCGTGTGCTCGACGTTTCGCGCCTGGTAGAAGAGGAAGGTCTGCTGGAAGGTATCGCTTCCCGTATCTTTCATGAATTCCTGGTTGGCCGTGTCCCAGACCAGGCTGGTGAACTCGTAGCGGTGGAGGAAGCGGTTGTAGCGGATGGCGACGAAGTCGGGCACTTCGCGAGTCAGATCCCCTTCAAAGTCACCGCCGAGAAAGAGCACCTGATCGTCCCCCGGGCCGCCGTCGAAGCGATCGACCAGGGTCGGCACGTAGGTCTGGTCGGTTCCCTTCAGCAACGGCAGGCGGTCGGGGATGATCTGCAAGGTGTCGTCCCCCTCGTTGGCAAAGAGGAGGTCGCTGGCGTGGCGGTCGAGGCCGCCGGTGAGCACGTCGTTACCCGGCCCGCCGAAGATGAAGTCCTCGCCGGGCCCGCCCGCCAGCATGTCGTTCCCCTCGCCGCCGATGATGACGTCGCGGCGGGTGGCGCTGTCGGAGCGAACGCCGAGATCGACCTCGACCGGCTCCCTGTCGTCGAGCACGAACTGAAGGTCGTAGACCGTCGGGTTTCGGCCGGGCGCTTCCACCTTGGCATAGTAGGAAACACCGGGGGCCAAGCCGGCCAAAGAGAGTTCGCTGCCGCCGGGGCCGCTCAGGTCCAGTAGGGCCCGCCCAACGGCCTCGGGCCGGTTGTCCACGGCCGGCGCCAACTCATAGCCCAGCGGAGAGCCGTCGGTGGGCTCGCTTGAAGAGACGCGCAGGAAGTAATCGCCGGGATCCAGTTGGGCCAGGTCGAGCGTGTTGGTGATCAGGCCTCCGCCCCAAGAGGTTTGGCCCGTCCGCAAGAGATTCCCTGCATCGTCGTACAGCTCGATGCCTGGCTGATGCCCGAAGATCTGAACCTCGGCCAGCGAGAGGACACCATCTTCATCGCCGTATTTGTTCCAGCCGTCCAACTGGACTCGGACTGTGTCGCCGATGGTGTGGTCGGGCAGATCGAATTGTATCGGCTCTGGATCGGGGGGGGTGTCGTAGTGCTGGGACCAGACTTCCACGCCGTCGCAGAGCACCGAGACGATGAAGTTGGAAAGTCGCTCAAACAACCCGTAACTCTGCCAGTCGGTACGGTTATGGAGTGTGACCGTTTGCAGCACGAATTGGTTGTCCAGGTCTACCTGCCACCAGGAATTCTCCTCGTGTTGCGTATGCGTGACCGAGTCGTTCCCATAGTCTCCGTCCGTGATGCCGTCGATGGCCCGCGCCGCATCAGCGTTGTCGTAGGTCGACGACTGGGTTGCCGTCCCGCCCAGGGCAAGGTTGGATGATTCCGGTTGAACGTCCGCCTCGTAGGTCAGGGCGATCCGGTCCGGCTCCGGCTCGACAGCACCTGGTTCGACTGGCGGACGCTCACTGACGGTGAACTTGAACCAGTCCTGATCGTCGGGCGCGTGGAGCGTCAACCCCGTGACCCGGGCCAAGGCCTCAATCGCGTCGAGCGGATAGGCGTTCTCGAGCGTGTCGTTGCTTGGACCGACGGCGTCGGCAGCGTCGAGTCCCAGTCCCGCCGGGTCGGCCACGCGAAGCGGCGGGGCTTCGGGATCCTCGACGGGATCCTCGAAGAGGCTCAAAGTGAGGCCGTCGTTTTCCGAGAGACTGGTAAGCACGAGTCTTGCATCGCCTACCGGCTCACGCGGAAGGTCGAAGACGAACCAGTCCACGTCTTCCGGGCTGTCCATGGTAAGGCCCGCAAAGGAGCCGCTTCGGGGCTCGCCCGGCTCGGAAGGAAGGATCAAGGTGTAGGCGTCCTCCGCAAGATCGTTTCGGGTGCCGCCCTCGGCCTTGTCGACCAGGATCGCGTTGCCATCGCGGATCTCGACCCGGTCGTCGCCCGGCCCGGCGTCGATCCAGACGGTCTTCTGCACGGTGGGCCCGATGGTGATCAAGTCGTCGCCGCCCAAGGCGTCGATAATGATGGCGAGAAAATCGCCCTCCGGGGGCAGAAGCCCGTTGACCAGCCGGCGCTCCGCCTGGGCCAGATCGTCGAGGGCCTCCTGCCGTGTCTCGTATTGCTCTTCTCCAAGGGCCGGCTCGTCCGCGGCGGCCAGGAAGGCGTCCAGGTCGAGCAGGACGTCGGCGGCGTCCCAAAGTCGGCCTCCTTCCTCGTCGGTCGCGGCGAAGTCGAGCCGCACCTGGGCCGAGAAGCTGTAATACTCTTGCAGGTCCTCACCGATATTCTTGGTCAGGCGCGTGATCAGGTGGTGGTCGCCGAGCAGCCCGGGCTCGGTGACGAAGTTGACGTCGATCTCGTCGTCGAGGTTGGTCGCGCCGACGTACCAGACCTGGCCCGTGGCACGGGCGTACGCCTTCCACTCGTCCCCGGCGTCACCGCCGTCAAGGTCCTCGAACCGGCTGCCGTCGCTACGGAACAGGGTGTCGTTGCCGCCGTTGCCGTACAGGAAGTCGACCTGGGTCCCGCCGAAGAGGAGGTCGTCGTGCGGGCTGCCCACCATGCGGTTGAGCCCGGTGTTTTCCAGGACGCGTGCCGGCGCCGTGGGCTCATCGTCCAGGAAACCGTCGCCGTCGTCATCGCCGCTGTCGTCGTGGAGGCTGCCGCTGTTGAGGTCCACGAAGACGCCGAACTGGGAACCCAGGTTCGGGTCCCGCGACCAGGCGTAAAGTTCGTTGGTGCCCTGGCCGCCGATCAGGTCGTCGTTGCCGGCGCCGGCAAACAGCACGTCCTCGTCGGTCCCGAAGCCCTCCCCGCCGTCGCCCCAGAGGCGGTCGTCCCCGGCGCGACCGAAGAGCAGATCGCTGCCGACCCCGCCGTCGAGCCGGTCTCGCGCCGGGCTGCCGATCAGGGTGTCGTCTCCGGGGCCGCCGTCCAGCACGCCCACGAAATCGCGGCCCCGGCCCATCAGATCGCTGAGATCCAAAGCGTTCAAACCCTCGATGAATTCCAGACGGTCGTCACCGCCAAGGCCGGCAACACGGAACTGCTCGATCAGGGGGCGACCCTCGGCGTCGAGCCAGATCATGTCGATGTTGCGATTGAAACGGACCACTTCGGAAACATCGATGCTGGTGTACGCCATGCGGAGTTGCCCCGCCAAGGGCTCGCCTTCGGGGACCCGGCCCAACGAGATCGTGTCGTTGAACTGCGAACCGTTGACCAGCAAGATATCGGTCGCGTTGTCGTCCGGGGTTTCGTCGCCCGTGTCCAGACGGTGGTCGGGACCGGCGTCGCGGTGGCCGGCGACGTCGTCCTGGTCGTCCGGCCCGGTGTCAAAGTACTCGGGCCGCACGTCCGCGACGATGACGTCGATGCCCGCACCGCCGGAGATCGTATCCGTACCGTCCTGGCCCTCGAGCAGATCGGTGTCGGCGCCGCCGTAGATCACGTCGTCACCGCCGCCGCCGTAGACCTGGTCCTGACCGCTGCCGGCGAAGATGACGTCGCCGCCGCCGTCCAGGGCCGCGTTGGTGTTCTCGGCGTAGCCCGGTCCGGCCAGATAGTCGCCGTGGATGTAGTCGCTTCCATCGCCGCCGAAGAAGTGCTCGCGGCGGAGGTTGCCGAAGAGGAAGTCGTTGCCCGTACCGCCATGGAGATCATCGCCCTCAGCGACGGCCTCTTCCGCAGGATTGTCCGACGGTGCGAAGGCAAAGAGTTGGTCGCTCCCCGAGCCGCCGAACAGCCGCTGGCCCGCCAGGGTGCCGTCCGCCTCGCCCGCGTCGCCGAACAGGCGATCGTCTCCGGCGTCGCCGTAGATCCAGTCGATGCCCTCGTCGCCGCGGATCACGTCGTTGTCGGCACCGCCGCGGATCACGTCGTGGCCGGGCCCGCCGCTCAGGTTCACGTCGTTGCCCGCCCCCGCATCAAGGTAGTCGCTGCCCGGGCCTCCGAACAGATCGTCCGCCTGGCTGCCGCCAAAGAGCCAGTCGTTGTCTCCCTCGCCGCGAATCACGTCCTTGCCGTCGTCGATGACGCCGTCGACGGATTGGCCGCCCAGATTCGTGGGCACGATCGGATCCGGCAGGAAGCCGGTCGCAAACAGCGCCTCGGCGTCCAGGATGCCCGGTGGGAACTCGAAAGTCGCGGCGGGATCGAAGAAGTCGGCCGGCGGGAGCACCACCAGACCGCCGAACAGCGCGTCTCGACCCTCGTCGCCGTAGAGCTGGTCGTCCCCGTAGCCGCCGACGACAAAGTCCCTGCCTTGGCCGCTGTAGACGACGTCGTTGCCGTCGCCTGCGTCGATGAAGTCGTCACCGCCGAGGCTCCAGATCCGATCCGCGCCGTCGTCTTCCGTGGCGCCGCTGGAATCGTCGCCGTAGATCGTATCGATACCCATGTCGCCGTAGATCGTGTCGCTGCCCGGTCCGCCTTCGATGGTGTGAACGACGTCCGGTTGGCCGCCGTCCGGGGAATCTGCCGCGTAGATCGTGTCGTTGCCGACGTCACCAAAGAGCAGATCGCTGGCCTCGCCTCCGCGAATGAGATCGTCGCCCTCACCGCCGCGAATGACGTCGACCCCGGAGCCCCCCAGAATGTCGTCGTTTCCTTTGCCGCCGAAGATGTCGTCGTTTTCGGCGCCGCCGTCGATCACATCCATTCCATCGTCGCCGTAGATGACGTCGCGGCCCTTCTCGCCGTAGACCGCGTCGTTGCCTGCGCCGCCGTGGATCTCATCGTGGCCCAGGCCGCCTTCGATCAGGTCGTCCCCACCTTCGCCGAAGATCGCATCGTTGCCGCTTTTACCCTGGAGCACGTCGCCGTCGTCGCCGCCCTCGAGGCGATCGTCCCCGGCACCGCCGTCGAGGTGGTCTCTGCCCGATTCGCCCTGCAAGACGTCATCCCCGGCTTCGCCTTCGAGCCGGTCTCTGCCCGCGCCGCCGTAGAGCGTGTCGTTTCCCAGCCCGCCGTTGAGCGTGTCGTCCCCGGGTCCGGCGAAGAGCCGGTCGTCGGCATCGCTTCCCACCAGCAGATCGTTTCCCTCACCGCCGTAGAACACGACGGCTCCCCCGCCGGCGCGGAGTTGGTCGTCGCCGCGTCCTCCGTCGAGAAAGACCGGCATGGTCAGCCCCTCGGAGATCGTGATCGTATCATCGCCGTCGCCTGCAAAGCCCGTAATTTGCAAGATATCCTGGAACTCCTGGCTCCGCCCGAGGCCCTCCACGATGACGCTGCCGGGGGTGAAGCCCTCCTTGAGCGTGAAGTTCTCCGAAGCGTCGCCCATGTCGAGAAGCAGAGTGCCGCCGTCCTGGGTGGCCAATTGCACCACATCTTCCGGCCGGGGGATCTCGAATTCCACCAGTGTGATGGAAGCGAGATCGAAGGTCTTGTCGATGGTGAACAGGCCCAGGTTGACGTTCAGGAACGCCTGGAGTCCGGCCCTGACATTGCCCGACACGTCGAAGATGAAGATCGGCCCGAGCTTGAAATTCTCAGCCAGTTCGTTGGGGCGGACCCGGCCGTCCTGGTTGGGATCGTTGAGATCGAAATTCACGGTGGTGAAAATTCCACCCCGTACACCGGCCTCGGCGATGGCAACAGTGACCTTGCCCCCGGCGGTTAGTTGGCCTTCCACAACGAGCTCGGGCACGTCCGGCCCGGTCCCGTCACCGTGGAGACGGTCGCTGATGTAGAAACCGCCGAAGACGTCCAGGAAGTCGCCGCTGCCGAGAAACTGGCGGATGCCGCTGGTGTCGAATCCGAAGGCGAAGTCGGCCTTGGCGGCAATGCGGCCGCCGATCTCGGCAGCTACGATCGGAAATGCGGGAATCGGGAAGGTCTGCGCGTAGCTGAAGTCCACCACAAGCGGAGGCGCGTCGAAGATGAACAGGTCGATGTCCTGGCCCATCAGCAGGTTGAAGATGCTCAACGGGTCGGAAAGGATCGGAAACTCCAACTTGCCCTTGCCTTGGAATCCCGCGCTCTTGGTGAATTTGCTGGAGCCCGATCCGGCCCGGTCGCTGACCTGGTTTTCGATCTCTTCCTGCGTGACGGCGTCGTATTGCTCGATCAACTCGTTGACTGCCTGCTCCCCGTCGCCCGGGCCTTCCGACCCCTCATCAGCCGCCAAGGCGGCGTTCACGTCGAAGCTTCCCAATTGGATCCAGCTCTCCGGCCCGAGGTCCTCCGGCAGGCTGTAAACGAAATCGTTGATCGTCACGACGGAATCGACGAAAGCGGCCACGTCGCCCCGGCCGAAGATCCGCGCAAGGTCGACCAGCGTGGTCGGACCGGCAAGGTCCGAGATGACCGGAATGGGGGTCGTCAGCACGTTGATCAGCGGCTGAATGGGATCGAGCACGTCCCTGACCGTACCGAGCACCTCTCCCGCAAAGCCGTCGAAGAAATCACCCAGGTTCAGCTCGATGTTGTCGAAGGAGATCGTGGTTTCGCTCTCTTGCCCCTTCTGAAGATCCCAGTCCATCGCAAAATCCGTACGGATGCGGGGCAGCATCGACCTGCCCAACAGGCTCGTCACGATGTCGAGGTCCACGTCGGCGTAGATGTCGTAGTCATAGGCGAGAAGGTCGCTGAATTCCACGCCTGCGAAAATCTCGCCGATGGTAAGGGAACCATCGCTGTCCGGGTCCTTTAGATCGACGGTGAACTCGCCGACAAGCCTGGTCGGCGGATCCTCGGCCGGGCGGTCACGATCTTCGTAGACGTCCACCTGGAGGAACCCGAGGGATCCCGTCGCGGCAAAGTCCGGCAGCAGGACCTCGAGCTTGATCGTCAACTCATTTTCCGCTGACGTGTCGAGAAAGACCCCTTTGTTCAGACTAACGCCGAACCCGATGTCGAAGTCGAACCCCAGCAGCATCTGCAGGTCGGCATCTACGTCAAGGCCAAGGCCCGGGAAACCGATATCGAAGGCAAAGGGGAGGTCCAGCGCGAGAAGGTCTTGCCCAAGAGAAAAGTTGAACTTGATCTCATCGGGCACGCCGAATTCGGGTGTCCGGGTGACGCCGACGTCGGCGGTGTCGATCACGCCGAAGCCCGGTTCTCCCTCGAGTTGGGCGTCCTGCAGCCAGTCCAGCCCGTCGGGGCCGAGGGCGTCGAAGAACGACGTCTGAACCAGACCGATACTCTGGGCCTCCATGGTCTGCATGGTATCCGCGACGGTCTCTTTCAGATCCACCAGGAAGTCGGCCGCGCCGCCGAGGGCATCGCCGACCAGCGGCACGGTGAACCCGAAGACCTCGCCCCGCATGGCGTCGGTGATCAGGTCGAACGCCCCCTCCCACCCGCCGACCATGGCCAGGAGATTCTCACTGAGATCGAAATCACCGAGGACCTGGCTGAAGTCCGGAAACTCATCCGTGTTGAGGGTCAGGATCGGATTGGTGAATTCCTCGAGTGATGGAAATGCCAGGGCAAAATCGATGGTGCCGATATTGGCTTCCGTATCCCCTTCCGGAACATGCACCGGTAAATCCGCAAATGCCTGGGCGGCAAAGTCGAACTCGACGATGTCCGTCAATCCGCCGCCGGCGAAAAGTTCGGTAAAGAGAATACGGCCGTCGTCGTCCGCGTCATGGAAGCTGACAATCAGTCCGGCGGGCACGTCGCGCTTGATCGGGCTCTCCGGATCGTCCGGATCCTCGCGTTCGAGGTCGTTGCCGTACCTGTTGATGCCCGCCGCTCCGTTGCGGACGAAGATGCCCAGGGGGCCCAGCACGGCGTCGAAGTCGTTGTCGGTGCCAACGGCCTTGGCGGTGATTTCCACCCCGGTGCCGTTGTCGTAAAGGAAGACGGTCGGCTCGGTGCCCAGTCCGATACCGAGGGAAAGGTTCAGAGCCGCTTTTGCCTCGAAATCGAGCGCCGCACTGCCTCCGACGTCGATGAGGTCTTCAAACGAGTTGAGAAAATCGAGATTAAGGCCCGTCGCACCTTCCAGAAGCTCGAACAGATCCAGCTTCACGGCCAGGCTCTCCTGGGCCACGGCCTCGAATACAAAGTCAATGCGGAGTGCTAATTGCTCCTCTGTCTCCTCCAGGCTGAGGCTGGGGTTGCTCAAGCCCGGAACCTTCTCGATATAGCTTCCGACGTCTTGCAGGGTGCCCTCAAAGCCGTTCTCGAAATCTTCGACGAACGCGAGGAACTCCTCACCAAAGCCGAGGAGATCCTTCACGCGGACTTCCAGGAGCGGGAGCTCCGTATCCAGGAAATCCAGCCCCTCGATCTCGGTGATGAAGCTCAGCACCTCGCGCAAGCCGGCCGCGATGTCCGTGTAAGTGAGATCGTCAAAGCTCGGCAGGTCGCCGAGAGTATCCAGGCCGATCACGTCGACGCTGTCGGATGCGTCGAAATCCGGCAGCCGCAGGTCAAACAGGGAGAACTCCGATACCGTGACGTCCAGACTGGGGCTGGTCCCCAAGTCGATTCCCAGAGCGTTGACCGCGACGGACCAATCGGTAAACTCGGCGGCAAGGGTGGTTCGGGGCATCAGCACGTAGGCCTGCTGGCCGTCTTCGAACCCGAGCTTGGTTGCATCCGTGCCGGTCACCTGCAAGGTCCGAGCCACGCCGTCGACCAGCGTAAAGCTCAGTCTGCCGTCCCAGCTCACGGCGCGGAGCAAATCGTGGTGTCCCAGAGTGTCGAGGGTATCGTTGAGGTCAATGACCAGGTCGTCCAGGGTGCCGTCTTCTTCGCTGGCGTCGAAGTTGAGGGAGACCACCTGGCCTTGCTCTCCTGTTACCCCGCCGCCCAGCTCGATGTTCAGCATCCCGCTGTTGCCCGGGCCGAATTCCACTGCGTTTTCGGCTGTCAGTAGAAGCGCTATCTCGTTGATCGCCTGGCTGCCCTCGCGCAAGGTAATCTGTCCATCGTCCGCTCGGCCGGCCGGGTCTCCGAATTCGAGACTCGCCTTGACGGTGCCGGAGGCCGTCGCATCGTCGACCGATACGCCGACGAAGCCCAGATTCGCGGTGGCATCTACGTCCGAGGCGGTCAGCGTCAGTTCTGCCTCCAGTTTCGCGTCCTCAATGAAGAAAAGATCCGAGTACGTCTGGCCATGTAACGGCCCCCCCAGGATTCGGCCTTCGCCGTCGCGGTCTCGGCCCACGATCCGCAGCGCGTGGCCGGCCACCGAGTTGTTGATGGCCAACGTCTCAAACTGAAAGCCGTTGTCCGGGACATCATCGCCCTGGATCAGGTCGATGCCTTTGGTCTCGGTATTGATTTGGGCATCAAACCAGCCGGCGTCCGCGGCCGCTTGCCGCAACGTCTGGAGCACCTGGCCGACGTCGGTGGCGCCGTCGAAGGTGACCTCGAAGGTCGAGCCGTCGCGCAACTGGACGCGAAGATCGGCAACGCCTTCGTCGATGAGCACGCCCGCACCACCGTTGAGTTCATCCAACAGTGTGTTATTGTCAAGCACGAAGTCCGCCCCCGGCTGCTGAAGCAGAACGCCAAGCTTCATGTTGGCATCCAGGCTCGGGGTCAGGGTGATCGTGCTGCTCGTCTCCAGCCCGGCGAGCCTGCCCAGGTCGAACCCGAACGCCAGATCGGTCTCCAACCCCTCGACGGTTTCATCGAAGTCCAACTCGAAAGTAAGGACGGCGTTGTCGGGATCGTACGTGCCCGCAGGATGGTACTCAAGGTTCTTGATCACATCACCCGTCAACAGGTCCGCCAAGCCGCCGATGGTAGTGAAGGCCGGGCCGCCCGGCTCGCCGGACGAACCGTCGCCCGCCTGATCGGAGAAGGTAATGGCGTCGAAGACCTTGTCGTCAAACACGTTGGAGAAGTCGAGCACGTCGCTCAGCTTGGTGCCGTCGGTCAGCGGGATCTCGACGTCGAAGCCCGAGGATCTGCTGACTTCGCCGAGCCAGACCCCCAGCTTGCGGAACTGGTCCTGGAGCGAAACTGCGCTCAGATTGCGGAAGCTTTCGATCTTTCCGAAGTTCCGGGTGTCGAGAGAACCCTCCATGACCCCGTTAAAGAGATCCGAATCGCTAAGAAGGATAGTGGGTTCGGTGCCGGGCGTAACGCCGAGCCCGGCAAGATTGGCCGAAAGCGCAAGACCGACGGCCAGCGAAGAGTTTCCGGCTAGGCTTACGTTGGCCAGCTCCTCAATCCCGGTCCCCTGCAACTCGCTCAACGAGATTTGCCCGTCCCCGTTTTGATCCACGAGTTCCACCGTAAGCGGGGCATCCAGGCGCGTTTCACTCACTTTGTCACTCACTACGGCGTCGACGTCGAGAATGGCGAAGCGTCCGCTGAGAGTCTCTTCCGGGATCTGGAGCTTCGGCGTGACGGAGCCTCCGTTGAGTTTGACGAAGAAGGCGTCGCCCGCACCGGGAAGCTTGGCGAGGTCCACGCCGAAGGTGAGGTCCAGATGGACGTCGGTCACGACGTCCAGAGGGAACTCGCCGTCAAGCGTCAGCCCGAACTCCTCCACTTCGGTCCCAAGTTCCAGAGCGACCCTCTTTTGCCGCGCCACGTCAAAGGCCACATCGAACGTGAACTCGTCGCCGACGAGAGAATGCCCGACCTGTATGTTGAAGGCACCCAGACCGGGAGCGGGAAGCGCCTCGTCCCTGATCTTAGCAACAAGGTCGCCCGCGGTGCGGGGGCCCGGGGCGTCAAGAAGCTCCCTCAACGGATTGGCCAGCCCTTCCAAGAACAGCCCCCCCAGGTCGGCCACCTCGCCCAGCGAAGTGCCCAGCAACGGAAGCTCGGCACCCAGCTTATCTCCCGTGTCCAAGTTGTTCCCAAAAACGGCCAGCGCATCCAACCCTCCGAGCAGCGCATCATCCAGCGCGCTGAGGCAGTCGAAGTCCCGGAGCTCAACGGCCGGCGCCGCGCCGAAGAAATCGTCTCCGACCGTCATCACCACGGTAGGAGGCACGCCGAGGCCCAAGAAGCTCACGTCGACGGGAAGGTTGACGTCGAGGGAACTCGATGCGGTTGCAAGAGAAACCAGGCCTTGATCAAAAAGGGTCTCCAACTCGGAACGTGTTATCCCCGCGTCGCCGGTATTCGGATCGGTGAGCACCACCTCCAGCTCAGCGGAGACGTCAAACGTGCCGCCAACGGCCTCGGTGTGGAGGAAACCGAAGTTGAGGCCGAAATCGAGCGTCTCGTTCACGATGCCACGGACTGATAGCTTCGCCTTGTCGATGAAGAACTTATCGTCTGCCGGATTGATTCCGAACTGGAAGTCGAAGGTCAGCTCGGCACTCATTTCTATCGCGGGCGGGTCCTCCAGGAACAGGCCCGCATGCAACGCTTCAGTACCCAGGTCCACTTCCGGAAAGATCGTAACCGTCTTGTTCAACGAAACGTCGAAGAGGATCGCGCCGAGGTCGGCGTCGGTGTCCGATCCGTCGATCACGTCAAGGGCATCGCTGCTGTCCAATACGCCGGCCAACTCGCCGGTTGTTGGATCGCCCGAGTTCAAGTAGGCCTCGGCCGGGGCGAGAAGTTCGCTCTCGATAATGCCGCCGATGTCCAGGACGCTACCCAGCGACTGGTTCACAATCGGGACGTGGGCATCCAGATTCTGGAAGAGGCCCAGGTCGTGGCCGAACGCGCGCAGGTCCTCCAGGCCGCCGGTGATCTCGCCGGCCTGTGCGGGCGTTATCGACAGCAGCATTCGGTCTTCCAGCGGCTCCATGCGGAGGCGACGCCGGTGAGCCTGATTCGCACGTGCGCGACGACCGCCGTCCTTGCGGCGCCTGCGGCATGACTTCTGCGTGCGTGAGTGGTGAGCAAACAACATCAGAGCATCTCCCTTTCGACGAACGACAAGCGGATGCGTCTTCTGGCGCATGTAAGCACGATATCGTTCAACGGCGGCGCGATCGGGCAGACCGTGTCGCCGCTGCAATGTTCTGTTCAGAAGCTCCTACTGCCAAGACCTAACCCTGGGATCGAGCCTTCACCGTGTTTTCCGAGAGCGTGAGGCCACGGGCCCCCGAGAAAACATGCTCACACCCTAATGATTGTCGAGAGGGTTGTCAAACAATTCCAGATAGTGCCCCGGACCGACAGCCCGGCTGGCGATCTCCGTGGCTGTCAACCCCCCAATCGCCATGGCGATTCTGACTGTATAGCACCGATGGAAGCACCTCGAGTTTTCGCCATAAGTCCTTGTCCGCGCCTAGACTCAGGCGATTTCGTCTCCGGCCTCGGAGCCGGAGATAGGGGTTCGCATTCCGCTTGCCTAAGAACACCTGAGACCCTGGCAGGTCGATCACATCTACCGATTCGGCCCCGCTTGAGATAGCTCGTCGCCGCCAGCAGAAAATCCCGGTCGAGGATACGGGTAAGCCCGGTCGGCACGCTGATCGTTGGTCGCGACAGTCGGTTTCAAAGCTCATGGAATGGCAACGGCGCCACACTGGCGCTGATGGACGGCGCCGTAACCGCTCAGGAGTCCAATTCCCATGGCATTACGATGCAGGCGGCCGGTTCGCTTACAGGCGGACTTCCGGATCGACCCCTGAAGCGGGATGCCTCAGCCGGGATCCCGCACGGATACTGCGCAAGTATACCGGCACGCTCAGAGGTGACATGCCGGCCGAAGGAATGCCGGAAGTGAAAGAGTATATCACGCCGTAGCCGTCCGCGGGTCGGTCGGCTGAAAGAACGAACTGAAACAAACTGAAAGCAGCGCAACCATGAGAACCACACTGTTCGCGATCACCGCAATCCTCGGCTTCACGCCGCCGAGTTGTGCCGGTCCGGACCCGAGCGGGTCACCTGGAACAAGTTCCGAACGGAGTACGAGCAGAAGGTGGTGTCCAAGCACGAGCGAAGCACTCAAGAGCAGATTAGAATCGGCCTGGACCATTTCGAGCGGATCGCGCGGCCCGTACGCGTTGGCACGATCACCAGGAAGACGATCGACAATTACATCGTCCAGCGTCGCAAGGAGCGCGGGCGCAAGAAGGGCTCGACCGTCTCGCCTTCAATTATATGACCGGCTGGCGGGTGTCCGAACCGTTGGCCTTACGGTGGGATGACGTGTCGGTGGACAAGGGCACGGCCCTGACCCGGCACGCCGACAACAAGGGCAAGCGCGACGACCAGATCCCCTTGCATCCGATCGTGGTCGAACACTTGTGCAAGATCGTGGACCTCGACCCGCTGGTATTCTACTGGCCCCATCACCGCCGGACCCTCTGGGAAGACTACCACCGGATCCAGGAAGCGGCCGGGATTCATCTGCCGTGCCGTGAGAAACACGAACACACGCCCGCCTGCCACGTCTACGGGTTCCACGATCTGCGACGGGCCTTCGCGACGGTCAACGCCGAGACGCTGTCAGCGGACGCCCTGCAACGCCTGATGAGGCACAAGAGCTACTCGACCACCCAGCGGTATATTAGCATGGCCGATCAAGTGAACCGGGCCGTTGATAACCTGTACGTGCCGGAGATCCTGCGACGACGGTAGCGCGCTGCTGATCGAACGGGCGGTCCTGGCCGAGATCCTCGACCGCGTCCGCAGCTCGCTTCCCGAAGCGTTCACGCTCGACCGTCCCGCCTGGTCGCAGATCGCCGGCCGCGTGGCCCTCTGTGTCACGGCCTGCCCGCTGGGCCATTTCGACCCCGCCGCCGGCCACTGCACCGAGCAGGGGTCGAGCTGCCGCCACTTCCAACGCTGGCTCGAGCGGTTGACGGTCGGGAGCTGCCGGGGGTGGGAGGAAAGGTAGTGGATAGTGGGCAGTGGATGGTGGGTAGTGGGTAGTGAACGAGGATCACACGCCACTTGAGGAAGAGGAAGAGGAAGAGGAAAACCGTTTGCGTAATCGGCTCAGTTCTTGACAAATGACCGAGTAGAGTTGCTCTTGATTCAGCTCGCGAATCTGCCTGTCTCCAATTCTATCAACCAAGTGTAGACAGAAGCTGGTAGGTGTTGTGAAAGTTAATTTACGGAGATCCTGGATTGTCTCCTCTGGCATGAGGTCAAGGATATGGTTGATCTTGTTTACTGCGCGATAGGATGGGCCTTTCTCTTGATTGCGGGACTCGCCTTTGGCGTCGTGTCCCGTCCGATCTATCTTGCGCCCAAGGTCGCGAAACATTGTCTCCATATACTCTTTCCACTGGACCTCTTCGACACCAAGGCCTGGTACCGTCATCTTTCCGAAGTAGTCCATGAACGTGCGATAATCGGGTTTCTGCGATGCCTCGTAGGTGTTTTTGATCGCCTTGCAAAGATCGTCTATGAATTTTGCGACCGTCGGGTGCCGCAGATCGGACGGGTAAGGACAGTATTTGATCGTGGTGATATCGAATGGGGGAGTGATCTGTTTGTCGTTCACGATAACGACTGGTTTTTTGACCGCTAATCGAATCCCCAATTCGAGCATGACATTGGCGTTCTGTGCGCTAATATCACACACGATGATCTCGTTCTCGTAAAGGTTTTCTATGATCGTCCCTTGAATAATTGTCGCATCCTCAGCCTCACTGACGAGCTTTGGGGTGAATCCCGCCTTCTTGATCGCCGCGTCGAGAATCCCCCGGACATCTGCCCAATGGCCCGGGGGGTATGGGATAATATCTGAGATTGGCATCACGATGCCGCAAAAACGCTCATCTGCTTCCGGCGTCTCCGCCGTCGGCTCTTGCGCGGGCTTCTTCTTGGCCATACTCATCACCCTCCCCCAAAGGAACCTTGGTAAACCACCTGCACAAGTTCGATTATATCCACCGCCCCAGCCGTCCGCAAATCAACACCGGGCCAGCTCACTTCCCCGCCGCAACCCTAATCCGCAGCCCATCCAATTCAAGGAAAAACCCCAGAAACACCCCTCGCCCATCCCGTCCAGATCCGGGTCGTCGACGTGCTGGCCGTAGGTCGCCACCCGCAACAACCGCAGTAGATCGTCCGGCTCTGCCTGGTCAACGACGGCCTGGATCACGAGCCGCGGTCCCCCGAGGGCAGAGCAGCAATCTGTGGCGTGTATATGGAGTGTCAACCGATCGGCACGAAAAAGGCCCCGCAACGCGTCGTCGTAACTCGTTGCGGGGCTTACACTTAGAAGTGGGCGATACTGGACTCTAACCAGTGACCCCTAGCTTGTCGAGCTTAGGGATGCATGACGTAAGTGC
>JABMRB010001368.1 GCA_013202865.1 Candidatus Nealsoniibacteriota bacterium
CCCCACGACTCGCCGTTGGCCTGGGCACCGAACTCGACGTGGTCGCCGAATTGCGTCAGATTGCCCGACGCGTCGGTGCCCATCAGCCACACGTCGTCGCCCTCGTCTCCGTTCAGCGCAAAATGGTTGGGTGCCGGATCGCCCGGCGTCGGGTTGAAGTCGCGCTCGTCGAAGACCAGATATCCACCCGCGGCGATGGTCGTCTCGGCCGGTGTGTCCGTCGCAATGCGGTATTTCTTGTAGCTGTCGTTAGCACCTTCGGCAACCAACGGGTCCCAGCCCCAGGAGTCGCTCAGGTACCAGCCACCGACGTCGACCGGATCGCCGCTCGTGTTGTGCAGTTCGATCGTGTCGAACTGCGGCCAGTCGGTATGGCTGAGCACTTCGTTGATTACGATGCCATGCTCCGGTGCCGGATCGCCGCCCGGGGTGCCGCCGTAGGCGACACTCGAATGCCAGTTCTCGCCGTCGTCGAGATGGGCGGTTCGCTGACCCGGGGCGCCGGGCACGAGCTGCGGATCGATCACCTCGAGCGTTGCCCCCTTGCCGTCGCAACGTCCGGGCCACTCGTCGACGTCGTTGTAGGTGAAGCCGACGATGAGTTGATCGAACCGCCCGCAGAGTTGCACCTCGTCGCCCCCGTTGCCCAGAGCGCCGAGGTACGTGCCGGCTACGGCCACGCCCGGGTATCGGACCGAGAAGGCGGCCGGGTTTCTTACCAACACGGCGTACGCGTCCGGTGCCAGCGTGGCGTCGTCGGGAAACTGGTAATCAACGTCCCGGCTGAAATGCACGCCGGTCAGGTCGACCGCGGTGGTGCCGGTGTTCGTCAACTCGATGAACTCGAAATCGTCCTGATCGAAGGGCAACTCCAGCGGGTCCTGCGTGGCTAGTTCGGCGGGCGTCGCATTGTAGGGGTGGTAGTTGATCTCGGTAATCACCAGCGGCGGGCGGCCGACCAGGAACGTGGCCTCGGTCAACGCCGACCACTGGCCGCCGCTGCGGACCCGGGCCTTGACCATCGCGCTGTCGGGCAGCCGGAACGTGCCGTTGTAGATGGTTGCGTCGTTGTTGACGCTGCCTCCGGTCAGGCGCGGATCGGTGCCGTCGGTGGTGAAGTAGATCGTCCCGGCCGGCGCCGTCAGCACGACGTCGAACTCCGCGTCGATCTCGCCGCCGTGTTGGTTGAACGTCGGCGGCACGGTGGTGGTGTAGAGGTTGTCGTCTTGGAAACGGTCGACGGTCCGCCAGTGGGCTCCCGGGATGTAAACGTCGTGGACGATGTCCCGCTCGGTCCGCCAGTGGTCGACGGTCAGCGTGGGTACGGTCACGGTGGGTTGGCCGCTACGGATCTGGATGACCTGCCCTTCCCGGGCATCGCCCCAACGAGCGCTCTCGGCGATAATCGCCATTTCAATCTGGTCGGCCCGGTCCATCCACCGCGCCTGGGCCGGTTCGACCGCCAGCGCCCCGCCGTTGAAGAGGTGCTTGTGTACGCGGTCGGCGAACCGCAGGCGGAACTCGGCGTTGGCGCGGAGTCGGCTGTAAAGCCGTGCCGGCGTCATGTCGTTGCTGACCTCGGTTTTGTCCCGGTAGAGATCGTCGATCACGATCTCCTGGTCCCAGGTGAAGAACTTGAACCCCTGGGTCTCACCGACTCGGTCGCGGGCGGCGTACCAGTTGTGGTGCGGCCAGTCCTCCGCCCCGGAATAGAGATGCAGAATCATAAAGTCGATCAGGTTGTCGACATTGAGGTAGTTGGGATACGCGGCGTTGGGCGTGCCGTCGGGGTTGTTGCCCTGGATCCGCTGGTAGGCTGCGTCGGTAGCCAGTCCGGCGTTGGCCAATGCGAACATCGCGTTCCATGCGGTCTTGCTGCCGCGGAACAGTTCGTTGAAGTCCTTGATCACGTCATAGTTTTCCGCCAGGCCGCCAAGGTACTCCGCCATGAAGGCGTCGTCGGGACGTTCCAGCGGACTGTAGAGCCCCCAGTAGAGCCCGTTGATGTACAGATGCACGTACTCGGCGTGGGTATCCGGGTTACCCATCGCTAGCATGCTGTCGCTCATCCACGTGTCGCGGAGGTACTGCGAGTCGATCGGGTTGTAGCGGTTCGCTACGGTTCGGGTAGCAAAGCCGTCGGTGAAGAAGCACTTGAGCACGATCGTGTTGATCTCGTCGATATCCGACCCGGAGAACAACGGGAAGTCGAACGTGGTGGGTCCAAACTCCTCGCTGAAGACCAGCCGGAACGAGTGCTTCTTGAGTCGTTCGTTGTCGCGGCTGGCCCCGCCGTGCATCTGCACGCCCGCGTTGACCTGGAACTCCTTGCCGGTGGCCGGATCGAAATACTCGATCGACGCCCGTTCGCGCCACGAACTGCCGCGGCTGGTCGCGTGATTGTAGATGCCGGTCGAACTACCCCAGAGATCCTCGTGATTCATCACGATCGACATCGTCGGCAGCGACCGTAGCGACTCGCGAATGCCGTAGTCGGTGTTGAGCGGGTTGTCGTCGTCCCATTGGCCCACCACCTGGGGGTCCATCTGATAGTCGCCCGAGTATTCGGAGCTCTGCCAGGTAGCCGGGTAGTCCACCCCGGGCGTCGGGTCCTGGGCGATCACGTCGTTGAGAAAGATGTAGGTCTGCGTGTCGACGTTGCTCGCCATGTACGCTTGCTTGATCGCCGTCGCCCGGAGATACGTCGTCGTGCCGACCGGGACCGCGGCCACGGGCGCCACGGCGGCGGTCGTCGCGGGTACCTGCACGCCGTTGACCGGCGACGGCTCGCTGCCGTCGGTCGTATAGATGATCGTCGCCCCGGGCGTTGCCGTGGTCACTTCCACCGTAAACGGCGCATCGTAGAACCCGCGATCGACGCTGAACGTCGTGTCCTCGACGAACCCGAGCAACCCGGCCTCGTTGGTCGCGGCGGGCGTGGCCGGCACGAAGTACCGCATCCCGCCGCCTTCGAGATCGACCGCCGTCAACTCGGGCAGGATCAGAAAGTCGTCCTCACCCGCCGAGGAATTCAGCCCGTGAATCGCCAGCACGTTCGCGGCGCCGGCGTTCAGATGGTTCAAATGACCCGTCAGATCGAACAGCTCGCTTTCGAGCGTCTCTTCGAGCGTCCGTTCCTGCGTGGCCGACGCATTGAACGCCGGCGGTGTGCCGGTGCTGCCCGGGGCGTTGCGGCGGGCTACTTCAGCCCCGTTGAGATACGCCACGAATCCGGCGTCGTAGTTCATCCGCAACGTCAACTGCTCGTAGAGGGCGTCCGCGGGCACCAGGAACTCAGAGCGTACGAAGGCCGAAGCGTTCTCGCCGCGCATCTGCGGGCCCACGTCCGTGCGGATCAGGTCGGAGATCCCCGGCCGGCGGATCTCGATCGCGTTGAGGAACACGCCGTGCGAGGTGCCGCCGTTGCGCACGCCCCGGATCTGCAACTTGCCGGTGGCCGACGAGGTCAGCGCGGCCGTCATCGTGTAGTCGTCGTTACCGGTCGGCAAGTCGTTGCCGTCGAACGTGTAGTTGTCCTCGATGGTCACCGGCATGGTTCCGCCGACCTCGGTCCAGTCGGAAACCCGCCCCCCACCGCTGCCGCTGTCGAACGACCAGAGCTTGACCACGTACTCGACGTCCGGGACCAATCCCTCGACGAGGACTTCCATGCCGGCGCCGTCGAAGATTCCGTCGGCAAAGATGAAATCGTCGTAGATCTGGTCCAGCGTGAAGGCGGGTGGGGCGTCGACCGGCGTGCTGCGGTCTCGATCGTCGCGCGTGGCGCCGCCCAGGTCCGTCAGCGTGACCTTGATCCCGTTGAACGTGGCGCCGTTTTGCGACAGCGTGAACGTATCGAAACCGCTTTCCGTATCGGCCGCATCCGACTCGCCGTCATCGCGGTCGTTGAAATCCAACCGCAGCATGGCGCCGCCCGGGTCGTAGCCGACGCCGAGCGGCCCGGCCGTCCAGGAGCCGTCCGGTGTGAAACCGGCCTCGGTCCAGGCCGTACCCAGCGCACCGCCCGACGGCACCAACACGTTGGCCGTTGACGCTTCGCCCACCAAGGAGATCGCCGCGGAGCCGTCGGTTATCCCGTAAGAAACGTCGTCGAACTGGGGGGGATAGTCCTCACCGCCGGGCCCGTACTCCGAGACAATCGTCGCGCCGTCCGAGTCGACCAAGGCCAGGTAATCGCCGCTTCCGGAGAGCTGAAAACTGGTGTGCAACTCGTCGGCCGGGTTCGTGCGGTTCTTGCCCGAGGCAAACACGATCAGGTGCTCGTCCGTAGCCATCGTGTAGTCCGGAAAACGCCACTTCGCGCGATGGCGGGCGTCGTCGGTCAGGTACCAGCCGTCCAGGTCGAACGGGCTGCCGGTCGGGTTGTGGATCTCGATCCAGTCGCTGTAGTCGCCGTCCGTGTCGTCCAGCGTGGCGTTGTTGATCGCCATGAATTCGGTGATCACAGGCGAGCCGTCGAGCATCACCCGTGGTTCGAGTGGTTCGATCGACAGTCGGCTGCCGCGGACGGCCGTCGCCGCTATCCGGCAGCGCGACCTCTTTCGAGCCGGCCGAAGCGTTCTTTCAACAATCTCGCGGAAACCTCGCATACTCTTGATCCACAATCCTCTTCAACTCTGCTGCACGCCCCGCCGGTTTGGTTTCAATATCGTTGGACGAGACTCCCACGGCCACGGCCGCGCCAACACCAATGCCTCTGGAATAGACAGTTACGCACGTTGGCCGCTTTGTGCGAGCCCACCAACTCCTCCAATCCCTATAATACAACAGTATATCACGACCGGACCGAATCTGCAATCATTCGTCCCAGGGTGTTGGTGGACCACCCGAGTGGCCGATGCGACCCAAGCCAGGAGTGGGGCAGGCAGGGACAGACGGTTTGTACCATACCGAGGCCGGATGGCACGAGCCGCGATAGCACCAGCACTCCAGAGCTACACCTTATGGGTGCGGGCATGGCAACTCTCGTAATTTTCTCGCGACAGGTTGTTGACACGATATGGAATCCTGGTATGATAGATCTAATTGACTGAAGCCGCTCTAACCATCAGGCAGCATCTCGGCACTGACCACCGAACCGACAACGCTCGGCCGCGGTAGTTTTTCTATGGTGCAAGTTCTCAGCAATTTGGCTGAGTTCCCGCTCGCGACCACCGGTTGCGTAGCCCCGTAGATACTGCTCGACTGAAGGTCGGTCGTTTCCACCGGCTGTGGAAGACCCACCAGGGAGATCCAGTCCCACAGACACCCACGTTTTGTACACTTTCATGATTTAGCACGAGAGGAATGATTACATGAACAGACGAATCTTACGAACCGGTTGCTTGACGATCCTCGCCGCGTTGGCGTGCGTCTGCATGACGACCGTCGGCAACGCCGAAACGCTGAGGATCGACTTCAACTCGACCAGCCAGGACGGCGGTCCGCACAACCAGGCTGGCTATCAGGCCTACGACGCGGCTCATGAAGTGGCCGCCGATTTCGTCACCCAGAACTACGCGGCGTTCGGCACCACCGTCTCGCTGACTCCCGCTTGGCCCAACACGACCGACAACCGCGTCATGCAGTCGATTGACCGCGGCGCCGGTAACGACGTCAACTGGGACGACACTGCCGGCGACCTTAACCTGGTCACCGACTTCCTCGGCACCGACACGCGGACGGGCAACGGCGGCAACGGCGACTGGGACGGCACCATCGGGACGCCGACCTACATGACGCTGACGCTCGGGGGCCTGGAGGCCATGGAGTATGACTGGACCTCCTTCCATGCCGACACCGAGAACGTTCACGGCTACTTCAGCGTCGAACTCTCAACCGATGGCGGCGTCAATTTCACCCAACTCGCCGATGGCTACATGTCAGACGCCAGCCCGGGCGGTAACCCGGACTCGACCATCGCTCCCTACCCCGGACTGGTGATCGGACCGGATGTCACCACGGTGATGTCGACCTACAATACGTCGTTCACGGCCAACGGCACCGATGACGTCGTACTCCGCTTCGCGCCCTATTCAAACACTCAGGTCCACCGTCAGATCTGGGGTATCAGCGGCTTCGAGTTGGCGGAGGTTCCCGAGCCGTCGACGATCGTGCTCCTGCTCGTCGGTGCCGTCGCGATTGTCGTCGCGCGTCGCCGCCGGGTTGCCTAGCGCAGCACGCGGCACGACAAACAGACGTGAGACAAGCCCCGCATTGCGGGGCTTGTTTCGTTGGTGGAACGGCGAGCCCCCAGATGGCCCCTGTTCCAGCCGTGGCCACGGGCGGCTCGCCTGTGGTGCAATGCAGGCGGGCCGTCTACACCACGAAAAGCCGCCCCTCACTCGGGCCAATACGTCGCCAGCAATCGGTCCACGGCGGCATCTTTCTCTGCCGGACGCCGCGGCTGATCGAAGTCGGAAAACCAAGCCAACTCGGCCTGCGACGTAGCTACGCTCGCCAGAGCGTGGGGGGAAAAGAGGGCGTCTCCCACTGCCTGGCGACGGTAGCTACTTTCGACGGCTAACGGGGATTCTGCCACGCCGCCGGAGAGATCAATTAGATTCACCGCGCTGAGAAAATTCGTCTGGTTGTTCCGCGCTAGCAATACGTCGGTGGCGTTGACCGCGCC
>JABMRB010001369.1 GCA_013202865.1 Candidatus Nealsoniibacteriota bacterium
AGGCGGTACTACGAACGAACTGAAACAGTTATACTACTGGAACGGATTGAAAATCCGTCCTACGGTTTTCTCTCTTGACGGTCCCTAAGACCGCGGGCCATACGCCCCCGGCCGCGATGGCTTCTTAGGAGCGTCCTCTGCCGGCTTCTTCTGGGCCGGATCATCTTTGAGTGGCTTCACCGGGCCGAGATACTCGACCTCCGTGTAGTACGCCCCGCGCAACACGCCACCCGGCTCCGCTAGCCAGGTTTGCAGGCGGGTACTGCCGCGCGGTAGCTCGACCTCGAACGCCGCGGCGGTTGCGCCCGATTTCACGGCACCCGTCCGTAGCAGGTTGCCGATCTTGATCCGGGCGGCGATCGGCTTCAGCGGATACTTCGCCGCGGCGGGACGCTCACGCAACGTGATCCGGTAGCGCCCGGGTTGCTCGACCTCGACGGCCCAGAACCCGTTGGCCAACGGGCGACCGACTATTTGGCGCTGGTGCCATGCCCGGAGCGAGTCCGGGCTGTGCCAGTCGAAGCTGTTTAGCACGGTCGGGTTCTGTTTAGGCGAACCGATCACGATATCGCTCGTTTCGCCGAACCGCTTCGAGACGTCCTTGTACCACTCCTCATACTCGAACCGCAGCGCGGCCACCAGTTTCGGGTTGTCCGGGGCCTTGTTCAATAGTTGCTCGGGGTCCTTCTTCACGTCGAACAGCTCGCGGCCGTCGACGAGCCGGTACTCGTCGCGGACGCCGTACTCGCCCGGCCGCACGACGACGCGATAGCGCTCGGCCATCACGGCCGACTGCCGCCAGGGCTGCGGATTCTCGATGCGGTGCGACTGGACGAAGAGCGTGCGCGTAGCCCAATCCTCGACCTTGACCAACAGCGGCAGCAGGCTCTTGCCGTCGAGCTTGAGTTCTTTCGGCTTCGGCACTTCGCACAATTCCAACAGGGTGGGCAACAGGTCGACATGGGCGGTAAGCTGCGCGACGTCGAAGTCGCCGGTTAGCTTTGCCGGCCAGCGGATGAAGCAGGGTACCCGATGCCCGCCGTCGTAGGCCGACCCCTTGCGGCCGCGCATCTCGACGTTGAACCCGCGGCCGGAGGTACCGTTGTCGGTCATAAAGATAAAGATCGTGTTGTCGGCGAGTTTCAACTCATCGAGCCGTGACAGCAGCCTGGCCATGTTCTCGTCGAAGTTGGTTATCATCCCGTAGAACGCGGCCAGCGCCTTGGACGCGCCCGCCTTCTCGTAAGGCGCACTGTACTTCTCGGCCACTTGATACGGCTCGTGCGGCACGTTGGTCGGCAGGTAGAGCAGGAACGGCCGGCTGCGGTTCGCGTTGTTGCTGGCAGTGTCACTGATGAACCGGATCGCCGCGTCGAAGAAGACGTCGGTGCAGTAACCGTCGCTCTTGACCCACGTGCCGTTGCGGCAGAGTACGGGCTTGAAATATGTATTACCCCAATAGTCGGGCACCTGCCCGATGCCGCCGCCGCCGTGGACGAGCGATTCGTGGAACCCGCGGTCGATCGCGCGGTATGGATAGTTGTCGCCTAAGTGCCACTTGCCGAAGATCGCCGTGCGATAACCGGCCGCGGCGAACAGGTCGGCGACGGTCCGCTCGTCGCGTCGCAGCAGCGATCGGCCCATGAGCGTGTGCCAGACGCCCGTGCGGCAGGAGTATCGCCCGGTCAACAGGGCCGCCCGTGTGGGTGAGCAGGTCGGGTCGACGTGGAAGTTGGTCAGCCGGATGCTCTCTTTGTAGAGCATGTCCAGCGCCGGCGTCTTGATCAGGTCGTTGCCATGGCAGCCGAGATCGCCGTACCCCTGGTCGTCGGTCATCACCAAGATCACGTTGGGTTGTCGGCCGAGCGGTCCGCGCAGGTCGGCCGGTGTGGGGTCGGCAGCGTGTGTCGCGCCCGCCACGAGTGCCCCGGCAAGGAGACAGTGGACGAGCGACGGACAATGCCAAGTACGACGTTTCACCATAGCGAGTGACTCTCCAAAAAGGTTCGCCTTCAATCCGTGGGTTTCCGGTCGGCATCCCAATGAAAACTCTCGCCGTCGAGAACCAGGTGCCGGCGCCGATTCAGCAGTGGCCCGGGCTCGGCAAAGGTCTTCGGCGCGCTTTTGCGTAACCGAATCTTTGTGGCGTCGAATTTGGGATTGCCGGCCAGGTTGGTCCATTCGTTGGGGTCTGCCTGAACGTCATAGAGTTCTTCGGTGTTGTCGGCATAATGGATGTATCGCCAGTTTCGATTGATAATGGCGTAGGCTCCCGGAACCATGAACGGCAGATAAACGTCTCGGTCTGTTGCTTGGTCAGGATTCTTTAAGGTACCGGCAAGCGAGCGGCCTTCCAGAGCGTGATCCGGCTTGGGAAGTCCGCACATCTCAACGAAGGTGGGATACAGATCGATGAGGCTGACCGTGGTATCGACGGCCTTTCCGCGAGCGATGCCGGGACCGGCCCAGACGAAGGGAACATTGGACGTGCGTTCCCAGAGCGTATGTTTGCCCCAATCGCCTTTCTCGCCGTGATGATACCCGTGATCGCTCCACAGCACGACGATGGTATTGTCGGCGTAAGGCCCGGCCGCCAGCGTGTCCAGCACGCGTCCGATCATTGCATCGGCGTAGCTCATGCAAGCGAGGTAGCCGTGGATGGCGTCTTTCACCGCGTCGAGGCGTTCGAGCTTCTGGTGAATCTTCGAACGGTGGAACTTCATCGTGCGGATTTTTTCCGGCAGGTCATCGAGATCATCGGCCTTGTAGGGCGGAAGCTCGATCTTGTCGCGATCGTACAGATCGAAATACTTCTTCGGGCAGTAGTTGGGGAAGTGCGGGGTGTACAGGCCGAGGGCGAGAAAGAACGGTGCGTCGTGATTCACTTTCAATTTGGAGATCGCCCATTCGGTACGCAAGGTGTCGGCCATTTCCACTTCCTTGTCGTTGGGCACCTTTCCCCATTCCAGAAAGAAGCCGTTCGCGGGTTGGCCGCCACGATTGTAAATGCTGTTGGGGTAGGGTTGTGGGATCGGTGTCTCTTCGCTCCAGGAATCCATGGGCCAACCGGTTTCGCGCTGTTGTTGCCGGCGCACGAAGAACTCGGTCCAGCCCCGCATGTCGATTTGTCCGGCAGGGTGATGAAAGAGCTTGCCGGCGCCGAACGTGGCATATCCGGCCCCGTGCATGCTGCAATGCAAGGGCTGGAGCTTAGGATGGTTCACGAAGTATATCTGGTTTCGGTAACAACCGGTCGTGGAGGCGAATTGCCCGGTAAAGATCGCGGCGCGAGATGGAGCACAGTAGACGCCGGCCGTGTGGGCATTGCTGAAACTAATCCCCCGCGATGCAAGCTTATCGATGTTCGGCGTGATCGCCCTGGGGGTTGTTTTGAGGCAGCCAATCCAATCGTTCATGTCATCCACAGCAAGGAACAGGACGTTGGGCTTATCGGCTGCACTCGCCACGTTCGCCAGCAGGGGGAACATCAGCAGAGAAACGGAAAGCGATTTAAGGACATCCATCATAGACTGCGATTCCTTTTTGCTCGGCGTTGAACGTTCAGGTCTTCCCCATCGGCGACAACGACCTCGGCACCCAGCCGCCATTCTGCCATCTGCGAATTGAGAATGCAAGTCGGAAAACAGCATCGTTCGGCTGTAGCTGAAGTCGCAAGACTTCAGGGCCTCAACTACAAACGTCCGAATTCTTGCGAATCCGGCTACCAGCATCGTTCACGGCATGTTTCCCTGCAGGTCTACCGCCGATCGCGGGAATTACGACGCCTCGGGGCTTTCGCAGCCTTGCCCGGCGTGGTATAATCACTAGTGGTGGCAATGGGAGGTTACCTATCATGAGCAGCGGACTTTCTCCGGACAACGAGCAGTTCATCCAACAGGCGGTTGAGCTGGGTACGTTTCACAGCAGGGAAGAAGCCCTCGACCAGGCCGTCGAGTTGCTAAGGAAGCGCGCGGCCTTGCTGCGGCATATCGACGAAGGCACCCGGCAACTCAGGGAAGGCGAGTATACCGACTACGACGACGAAGGGCTGAAGGAGTTCTTCGAGGAGGTCAAGGTCCAGGGCCGGCAGCGATACGAGGCGCGAAAGAAGGGGCAATGAGACGCTTTCGACTCACCGAACGCGCCAAAACCGATGTTCACGGCATCTGGGATTACATCGCCGTGACCGGGGGTAATTTACCCGCGGCTGACCGGCAGATGGTGACCTTCTACGACAAGTTCGCGCTGTTGGCGAGCCAGCCGTTGTTGGGACAACTGCGAGAAGACTTGAGACCTGACCTTCGCGTCTTTTCCGCCGAAAGTTACGTCATTCTTTACTACCCGACCAACGGCGGCATTGAAGTTGTCGGCGTTGCACATGGCGCACAGGACATCGAGGCTATGTATCGTGCCGACGAGAGATGAACGGGGATGCTCTGGATCGACGTCGGGCAGCGTATGGTAGCCGTTTCGCTCCGCGAGCCGAAGCCACATCTTGCGGAGCAAGATGGCTACTCTCCTTTACCCCACGTCGCCCAACTCCAACGCTTGACCGTAGCGGGTGAGCATCTGGCGGCGGAGTCTGGCGTGTTGTGGTTGCGTCAGCCCGGGGTCGGCGGTGACCAGGGTTTGGGCGTCGCGGCGAGCTTCCTCCAGCACGGTCGTGTCGCGCGACAGATCGGCGATGCGAAACGGGGGCAGGCCGTGTTGCTTTGTGCCGAATAGTTCGCCCGGACCGCGGAGCTTGAAGTCGGTCTCGGCCAACTCAAAACCGTCGGTTGTGCCGACAAAGGCCTTCAATCGCTCGCGGGCCTCGTCGGTTGCCGGATCCGCAAATACGCAGCAGAAACCTCCAAACGCGCCGCGGCTGACCCGCCCTCGAAGCTGGTGTAACTGAGCCAGACCAAACCGCTGACCGCTCTCGATCGTCATCAGCGTGGCGTTAGGTACGTCGACGCCCACCTCAACGACCGACGTGCAGACGAGTACCTGGATTTCGCCGCTACGGAACTCGTCCATCACGGTGTCCTTCTCGTCCGAACTCATTCGGCCATGGATCAGCCCCAATCGAAAGGCCTCCAACTCGCCGTTGGCCAACGATTCGTAGGTCTCGTTCAGGCTGGCGACCGCGGCAGCGTCCGATTCCTCGGCTTCCTCGACCTCTGATCGTTGGACTTCCTCGACAAGCGGCGTGACCACGAAACCCTGGCGCCCTTCGCGGAGTTTTTCGCGGAAGAAGTCCCACCACTTCGCGCGCTTCGCCTCCTCGGTCAGATAGGTATGGACCTTCTGACGCCCCGGCGGACCGTCGCGGAGCGTCGATACGTCCAAGTCGCCGAAGAGCGTCATGGTCACCGTCCGCGGGATGGGCGTGGCGGTCATTACCAGGTAGTGCGGGTCGGGACCGGCCTGCTTCAACACGGCCCGTTGGCGAACGCCGAACTTGTGCTGCTCGTCGATCACCACCAGCCCGAGCTTGGCGAAGCGGACGTCTTCCTGGATGATCGCCTGTGTGCCGACGACCACGTCGACCTCGCCGGCAGCGATCCGCGCGAGCACGCCGCTACGCTTTTTCGCCGTTAACCCGCCGGTAAGCTGCTCGTGGCGGACCTTGCTGGCAACCAGCAGTCTATCGAGCGTCAAGGCGTGTTGTCGGGCGAGCACTTCGGTCGGTGCCATCAGCACGGCCTGGTAACCGCAAGCCACGGCCGCCAGCATCGCATAGACGGCCACGACGGTCTTGCCGCTGCCGACGTCGCCCTGCAACAACCGGTTCATCGGCACCGACCGGCCCATGTCGGCGGCGATCTCCGCAATCGCCTGCCGCTGGCCCGCGGTCAGGTCGAAGGGGAAAAGCCGTCGGATGCGGGCGTCAATCTGCGCGGTGGCCTCCAACAACGGGGCACGACTCTGATCGCGCTGTTGGCATCGTTTGGCGGCCAGCGCCAGTTGCAGGATGAACAGCTCCTGGTAGATCAGCCGCCGTCGCGCCCCGGCAAGCGACTCGTGGTCGGCGGGGAAATGCACTTCCGGCAGGGCGCGGCGCAACGGCCAGAGGTCGTGGGCTTGAAGATACTCGGCGGGAAAGACCTCGTCGAGCAGGTCGACACAGCTCTCCATCGCGCCGCGGACGATCTTGCGAATATCCCACTGCCGCAAGCCCTCGGTCAACGGATAGACCGGCAGCAGTTCTCCGGCCGGTGCCTCTTCGTCCTTGTCGAGCGTTTCGACTAGCGGATGGGCCATCTGCCAGACGAGCCCTTCGTATTTCGGCTTGCCGGAGAGCATCACGCGTTGGCCGAACGAGAATCTCTCCCGCATTATCGGCTGATTGAACCAGATCGCCCGGATGTGTCCCGTATCGCAACGGACCAGCACGCCGAGGATCGAGCCGCCGGCGGAGGTTGCCCGCAGGTCGATCTCCTCGACGGTTCCCAGCACGCTTTGCAGTTTACCTTCTTCGAGTTGATTGATTTCGCGGCGGTCGGTCAGGTCCTGGTAGCTACGAGGAAAGAAGAAGAGGACGTCCGCGGCCGTGTGCAACCCGATCCGTTCGAGCAGCTCAGCCCGTTGCGGCCCGGCCCCTTTGAGGAACTGCACCGGCGTAGCCAGCATTTCGGCGGGGGTCTTCTTCTTAGGGTCCATCCGGACATTGTAGCGGCAATCGAGCGCGTTGGGCAGGAGGAGGTCGTCGCGACTTGCCCACGCAAGCGGAGATCCCTGTCGTTCATGCGAACCCCCAAATAGGGTCCTTTGCAATTCTTCCGAAAATGACGGTGGAGGCCGAGGTGGTGGGTATGGGGATCCTGCGCGGCGGAACACCGTGAAACGTCGGCGGATTCAGGCAACAGTTCTCGCGTTAGAGATAGAGGGCCTGCTGTAGGGCTCCCAACTGTTGCAACTCACGCGAGGGCGAAACGATGAGAGTAACGTTAGTCAGCCATGACTATTGGACACCACAGCAGAAGATAGTCCTTCCCAAGCTGCCCGTGGTGGTCGGCCGTGGTCCAGACGCCGAAGTCTCTATTGATGATCGTTGGGTAAGCCGTATTCACTGTGCTATCTGCGTCGTCGATGGCATGTTGGTCGTCAGAGACCTCGAATCGAGTAACGGCACCTTGGTCAACGGCAAGTCCATTACCGAGGCACTCTTGCTACCCGGCGACACATTGACAATCGGGGTGACTCGCTTCGAGGTACATTACACGCGGCAGAATCCGAAACCATTGGTGTACCACGGGCATGGGGCGACGGGCCGAGTGTAAGCACCGGCGTGGCGGCGCAGCGCGTAGGGTGGGTCGAGGCCTTAGGTTTACCCGCAGTCTGGCTTGTAAAGTTGTCAAATCTTTCAGTGTGCCGGAGAGAGTGGCCGTTGTCAAGTGACTGTGGTTTCACGGGTTAGGTCGAGTTAAGTGCGTTTGTAATTATGGTCAGTACTTAC
>JABMRB010001370.1 GCA_013202865.1 Candidatus Nealsoniibacteriota bacterium
CGTTCGAACCCACGTCTGTCATCCCGAGCTTGTCGAGGGATCTCAAGGTTTGCCGAATAGCCTGAGATCCTTCGACAAGCTCAGGATGACAAGAAGACTGGTTTACCGAATGGATACTCTACTTGTCGGCCGCCTTATGCTCGTAAAGATGCACATCCCGCTGCGGGAAGGGAATCGAAATGCCATTGGCATCGAACTGCTTCTTGATGGCTTCGGTCAGCGCAAATTTCACGTCCCAATAGTCGGCAACCGTGGTCCAGGGGCGCACCACAAAGTCCACACTGCTCTCCCCGAGCTCAGACACGGCAATCTTCGGTTCCGGTTCCTTCAGGATGCGATTCTCCGCCGCGACGATGCTCTGAAGCACGCCGCGCGCCTTGTCAATGTCGTCCCCATACCCGATGCTTGCCACCAGATCGATCCGACGCGTGCCCTTGGCGGAGTAGTTGATAATGTTGTCGCTTGTCATGTGTGCATTGGGAACGATCACCAGCTTGTTATCTGGCGTCTTCAGCTGTGTCGTGAAAATCTGAATTTCCTCAACCACGCCCGACACACCACCGCCCTCAACGAAGTCGCCCACCTTGAACGGCTTGAATATGATCATCAGCACACCGGCTGCAAAATTTGCCAGCGATCCCTGAAGTGCCAACCCAATCGCCAGACCGGCGGCGCCCAAAATGGCCACAAACGAGGCCGTCTGAATGCCAAGTTGCCCCAGTGCGGCAATGACGACAAATGCCATCATCGCCGCATACGTCAGGTGACTCACAAAGGAAATGAGGGTCTGCTCCTGCTTCCCCTTTGCCATGATCCCCTCGACAATCCGCTGCACCACCTTCGCCACCAAACGACCAATGATGAGCACCGCCACCGCCGCCACAACCTTCAGCCCATACACGGCCAACACTTCCAAAACCCGATTCCAGATACCTTCCATACCCACCTCCTCTGTTACGTTAACCCGCGGTCAATGCCAAAGATACCGCAACATACGCGAATTCCCTGGGATACCACTTGCCAGCACCGGACCTCGGACTCACAATGGACACAACATAGCACACTGTCGAAATGCGGCAAGCCTGGGAGCGGATCCGAAGGGAGTTTTCCGTGTGAAAAGGCAATCTCTAATTGTGCGTCTTGGCCTTGCGCTGGCGATGTTGGTATGCGGCGGCGGTTGAGCTATTTCACTGCTGCTCCTCGCGGTCGCGACGGCAATCAGTTCCCAACTTTTCAGTCTCGCTGTTCGGGTTTCGCTGTCCCTTGTGGTATGGTGGTGTGCTGCAATTTTGAGGGAACGTCATCTGCCTCTATTCCGCTATATCACTATTGGTCTCGTTCTAGTGGCGGGGCTTCTGGCGGCGGCAAGACTATGCGCACCCACAGGGCGCGTCTCTTCAGAAAGCCCACTGACCTCACTGTTCAGCGGGTCGACCCGTCCTAATCATTTCTCTCCAGCCTGGCTGGTTTCCGAAGCAGGGTTGTCGAATGGCGGCACCGGGGCCACACTCGGCGACAGCAGCAGCGACGAAGAGATGAGCATTTGAGATAGTTTCAAAGTCACAAGTTTTCGGCCTCTCGCACATGTTGATCGTAGGCGAGTACCCCCTCGTACAAAGCGCGAGACATCAATTGCAGTGCGTCTTCTGAAACTCGCTATGCCGTTCCCCTCACGATCGAACGTTTGGCCTGACCTTCGGTTCACCCCGCATCCACGCGCGGTGAAGCGTAGGTGTCCGCTCTTGTCAAGCCGCGGGCCTAATGGTTGTTCGCTAACCTTCGCCTAGTGATTCTCACGACTACTCGGATCCATATCAGCAGCATCAGCAGCATTGCTATGACGCCACCCAACACGAAGCTCATACCACGAAAGCCGCATTCCACAAATCGATCCACGGAGTCCGACGAGGTCGGCTTCGGGACTACGTACATCGTAATAAATCGATTCACGTAGTCCGACAAAGTCGGCATCGAGGAAAGGTATATCACGTCATTGCTAGCGGTGACTTGATATCTTCCTTTGCACTGCCAGTTATCGCCGTATCGCGCGAAAATGTTGACTTCGTTGCCGTCAAAGGTGACATCAAGATCAACGAGGGATGGTTCGCCAAATTGTTCCTTAAATGTTCGGAACTTGCCCGATAATTTCTGGAACTCGTCCGATGAGGAAACAGGATGAAGGACGTGTTCCTGAAGTGTTTCTTCGTCCCCTCTGAACTTGAAAACTCTCTTATCCCTCCAGTCGATCAGTGCCAGTGATTCCGTATTCGACGCACCTTGAACGATACAAAGCACAAGTTGCGGGTCATCCGGATTGGTGCGAGAACGAAGCAGGTACTGTGTCTCGGGCAATACCACACTAGCGCTGCGCTTGCCCCTGCAGAAAAGACGGGACAACGGATTCGCTTTATCGTACAACATGGGACATGAAAGCAACAACCAGTATCAAAGAGCGGCTCTCGGCCCCCGAAAACGTAACCTTCATAACCGAATGGCTGTGTGGAAACAAAGGGAAAACGCGTACACGGCTGGCCCGAGAAGTGTGTGAACAGTTGGGATTGCGCGACGGTAAAGGCGCGTTGCGAATGTCCACCACCGCGAAGGCCTTGAGGGAACTGGAGGCGGAGGGCTATTGGAAGTTGCCTGCGGCATTACATCAGAGCGCAGGCGGCGGCGAATGGACTCCACGGCGTTTGGGGCGTGCGGTAGCGGCTCCGCAGGGCGTTCCGGACCGGGTCGAGCAGATTGAAGGAGTGGAACTGATCGAGGTGAAGTCAGGCGATGATGAGCATCTGCGGATATGGAACGAGTTGATGTTGGAGGAGCACCCCCTGCACGACTGCCGACTGGTAGGGCGGCAATTGCGTTATCTGATTAGCTCGCCGCATGGTTGGCTGGGTGGGATCGGCTTCGGTAGCTCGGCCTTGTATCTGGAAAGCCGGGACAAGTGGATCGGATGGGATGCAGAGCAACGGCCGCAATACCAAGAGCGCGTGATCAATATGACGCGGTATCTGATCCGCGAAAGCGTGCAATGCGAGAACGTAGCGTCGCATGTATTGGGATTGTGCAGCCGGCGCGTGGCGAAGGATTTCCATGCCCGCTACGGAGTGGAGCCTTGGCTAATGGAGACGTTCACACACAGATTCCAGATGTTCACATCATCTGCATAGGGGACAGGGAAAGCGACATCTTCGAACTATTCGATCAACGGCGACGACAAGGTGGATCGGTGGATATCTTGGTGCGTGCGAAACAC
>JABMRB010001371.1 GCA_013202865.1 Candidatus Nealsoniibacteriota bacterium
CAGCATGGTCGTGTCGAGGCAGGCCACTAGCGTTTCCTTCGCGAAGGCGCGTGTCGATCACGGACGTGTTCCTCCACGGCGTCGACCGCTTTCGGGCTCATCGGGGAAGCCGTCAGTTGCTCGCGATAGGTCGCCAGATCAAGAGGTGCTTGGACCGTGCGTTTGATCGTTTGGCTGAACGATTCCGTGTCGCGCTGGACGGCCTTGAGTCGCTTGTAGGCCTCCAAATCAATGGTAATAGTTTTGGTCGCCATGGCCGGGCTCCTTGTGTACGTGTATGTACATGTATTATGCCCTCAGCCGCCTATTGCGTCAAGGCTGCCGGAATTACGAAGGACCATAGCCGGGTCGCAACGCGACGCGGGGGAAGTAGGGCAGCACGAGCGTCCCCGCGTCGCGTTGCGACCCGGCTATTCCCCCCTCATCCCTCCCTGACACATACGGCAACGGAAGCGCCGGCGTAAACCCGGCGGCTCGCTCTTGATCGCGTGGCCGACCATCTTTGTAAGTCCTACAAACTGCGGTCATCCAGCGCTGCGGAGAAAACCGGGCCGAATCACGCTATCTACTTGGGACGGAACAAGTTGCGACCCGGCTCGTGAGCGTCTGCGTTGAATTGGCGCACGGTTTGCATAAGGGCGGATCGAGTTCGCGTGGTGTTACACAGGCGGGCCGCCTGTGCCACGGTCACTTGTTCATGGAGGAACTTTCAGATGCAAACGAGAATCCTGCTGTCTGCCTTGTTTACCGTTTGCCGCTTGTGTAACGCCGCGGCGCCGGCGGATGACGTGACTGCACCGGCCGATGAAACGCCGGCCGCGGCGGCCTGGTGCGTGGCGAAGCCGGTCGAGGATGCGAAGGACCCACCGCGGTGCGATCCGGCCGATCGCACGTTCTGCGTGCGGGTGCGCGACAACAAGCTGACCTTGCACCTCGGCGACGAAGAAGAAGAAGACGGGTTGTCGATCGCCTGCGAGCAGTTCAATCTGCAATTCGACGGGGAGAACGACGAGCAATTCAAGGTCGAATGTTGCGGCGGAGTTCGCATCGGTTGGTCGAAAGCTTGGGCCGGTTTGCCCGCCTGTCTGATCCAAGCCGACACGCTACGTTTCAACTCGGCCGACGCAACGGCCCTGCTGACCTCCAACGGCAAGGACCCCTGCCGGCTGGAGTTCATCCTGCCGGGAACCGACAAGCCCTCGAAGCTCGTCGCCGACGAGATCCGCGTGGATTTACGCAACGGCCGCGTAGAAGCCAAGGGAGAGATGAGCGTGTTTCTGCCCAAGGAGGATGATTAGCGATGGAGTGTAGTGGGACTACGGAAGGTCCGTGGGCTTCCGCCCTCGGCTAGTGATAGGCTCCACTGCGAGAGTCTTAATCCCAAATCCCAAATCCCAAATCCCAAATCCCAATCCCTCCCCGTCACGCAGTGTCCCGCCGCGAACGGTCGGGGACGTCGATCCGCACGCGCTCGATCCGTCGCGAGGTGGCTTCCAGCACCGTGATGCGGACGTTCTTGTGGACCAGTTCTTCGCCGACGACCGGGATGTGGCCCAGCATGCTGAAGACGAAGCCGCCGATCGTGTCGAAGTCGTCGTCGTCGGGCAGGTCCAGTTCGAGCCGCTCGTTGATCTCGTCGATGTGGACCTTACCCAACGCCTCGCACGAGGCCTCGTCGATCTCGCGGATTCCTTCGACCAACTCCTTGTCGTGCTCGTCGACGATCTCGCCGACGATCTCTTCGAGCACGTCCTCCATGGTCACCAGGCCGGCCACGCCGCCGTACTCGTCTAGCACGACGGCGATGTGGTTGCGCGTCTTCTGGAATTCCTGCAAGAGCACGTCGATCGGTTTCGTTTCGGGTACGAAGTACGGTTCCCGCAGCAGGGAAGTCCAAGGGGCAACCGGCTCGCCGGGGCCCTTGGCTAGCTCGGGCAAGAGGTCCTTAATGACCAGAATGCCGACAACGTCGTCGCGATTCTTGTTGGAAACGGGGATTCGGGTCAGCCCCACCCGGATGACGAAATCCAGGGCCTCCTGCCACGAGAGGTTCGTGGACATCGAGACCATGTCGGTCCGCGGCGTCATGATCTCGGAGACGTCCAGGTCACCCAGTTCGATGACGCCTTCGATCATCTCTCGGGCGTCCTCCTCCAGCAGGCCCTCGCGATGCCCTTCGGTGACGATCGTGCGGATGTCCTCCTCGAACGATTCCTCGTCGGGGACCTCGGGCGTGCGACCGGCAAGGCGATGCAGCAGCGTGTCGACAACCCGGGTGACGAAGACGGCCGGAGCCAGCAGGAAACCGACGGCCCGCCATCCGGTCCAGGTGTAGTAGAGAAACGGTTCCGCCCAGAGGTGGACCACGGCCCAGGGGACCCAGATTTCGGCAGTCAGCAGGACGAGAATTCCGCCGGCTACCAGCGAGGCGATATACAACTCGCCGAGCGGGACGTCCGGATGCCCGAGCCGCCATGCGGCGGCGCCGAGGAACGTGGCCGTGCCGATCACTCGCAACGTTTCGGCAGCCAGACCGACCTGATCGCGGCGCCGAAGGATTTCTCCCAGGCGGTTCGGCGACCCGCGACGTCTGCAAATCTCTTTCAGTTCGTGCGGGGAGAATTCGGCCAACGATCGGGCGCCGATCGCCGCCAGCGTAGTCACGGCCAGGCCAATTGCGGCCGACCAAAACACCGGGTCGGTATTCACCAGATCTCCTATTCGGGTGTCTCGGGCTCTTCGCGGGGCGAGTTGCCCGTCTCTTGCGGTTGGTGAATCTCCAATCGGGCGAGATACGCCAGTTCCGCCTTGCGCATGGCGGCCCGTTGCTCGGGCGTCGCGTCGTCGTACCCGACCATGTGCAGCGTGCCGTGGATCACGTACAGCAATAGTTCGTGCTCGGGCGGCCAGTCGTACCATCCGGCGGTGGACTTGGCCGTCTCGGCGCTGACGACGATCTCTCCTTCGAGGTGATCCTCGTCTTGCTCGAGCACGAAGCTCAATACGTCGGTCGGCTCGTCCTTGCCGAGGAACCGTTGATGGAGTTGTACGATCGTCGCGTCGTCGACAACCGCCACGCTGATCTGTGCCCGGGCGACCCCCTTCTCCGAGAGGATGATCCGCACGGCCTCGCGGAACTGTTGCTCGTCGATTGGAATGCAGGTTTGGTTGTTGGTGACGTCGACGGAGATCATAAGGTTACGTCGCCGTGCCGGCGACCGCTAAACGGTTTGGATGTCAGGCCGCCGTGCCGACGACCGCTAAACGGGCGAAATCCCTAAATCCCCAAATCCCAAATCCCAAATCCCAAATCCCTACGCCGTTCTCTGGTCGGGGTATTTGATTCGTCCGTGGTAGATCGAGATCAACGACATGACCATGGCTTTTTCGATGGTACGGAGTTCTCGCAACGTCAGTCCGCTCTCGTCGAACTGGCCGCCGTGCAGGCGACGCTCGGCAATCTCGCCGATGAGGCTCTCGATCCGTGCCGGGGTGGGATCCACCAGCGTGCGACTGGCGCTTTCCACGTTGTCGGCCAGCATCAGTACGGCGGCTTCCTTGGTTTGTGGCATCGGGCCCGGATAGCGGAACGTGCTTTCGTCGACCTTGGCGGCCTCCGGATTCGCCTTCTGCTGCTCGGCCGCCCGCTCGTAGAAGAAACCCACTCGGGTGGTGCCGTGATGCTGCTCGATCAGGTCGATGATCGGCTGCGGCAGGTGATGCTGCCGGGCGAGGTCGGCGCCGTCTTTGATATGGGCAACGATCACCAGGCTGCTCATCGTCGGCACGAGTGTTTCGTGGCGGTTGACACCCGGGGCCTGATTCTCGACGAAATAGCCCGGCTTGAGCATCTTGCCGATGTCGTGGAAATAGGCCCCCACGCGGCAGAGCAGTCCCCGCGCGCCGATACTCTCGGCGGCCGCTTCAGAGATCGACCCGACGGTAACCGAGTGATTGTAGGTACTCGGTGCCCGGCGCACGAGTTCCTGCAACAGCGGATGGGCCACGTCACCCAGTTCCAGCAGGCTCAGGTCGGTCAGTACGCCGGAGACACGTTCGACGAAAGGCAGCAGGCCGGTCATCAGGAACCCGGCCGCGATGGCCCAACCGCCGATCCGGGCGGCCTCGAACACCAGGGTCCCGAGCGGCTGGTCGTCGATCATACCCAGGCTCAGCGTGACCAACGCCGCGATCCCACCGGCCAACAGCCCGACGTAGATTAGCTTGCTGCGGCTGCGGATCGAGCCCACGTTGAGGTTGGCCGCGGTGGTGGCAGCCAGCAGCAGGAGGAACTGGTCCATACCATGGCCGACGGCCGAAACGACAATCAGCGCCAACACTCCGCAAGACAACAGGGCCAAATGCTGCCCGTAGACGATCGCCATCGTCATGCCGAAGAGCATCAGCGGGATGATCTCCGCCCGCCAGGGTTCGGCGGAGGCCCAGTGGCAAGTCGCCACGGTGCCGACGGCCAACACCAGCAGGGTACAAAGTCGCCTCAGGTTTGTCAGCGGTCCGCTTCGGCGTCGTCGCATGTAGACGCCGCAGAGGACGAACAGCACGAAGATCGTCCCGATCACAGCGGTTGCCCGCCTCACGCCGGCTAGTCCGTACAACCCTCCGCGTTGCTGAATCCCCGCCTCGTATTCGCAACGGAGCAAGTTGATATCGACCTCACTGAGCGTTCTGTCGGCATCCTGCGTTTCGTCGATCTCGACCAACGCTTGTCCTTTTTTGTATTCGGCCAGTTTTTCGTTGACCGCGCCGACCGCCAACTTCTGCTCCTGGGCTGTGGCCTCCCTATCGAGCGAGAGCGTCGAAGTCGTCTGCAATTTGGGCCACAACCAGGCGAAAAGCCGCTCGGCAACGCCGGGTGACGGGAACTGCCCGGCCAGTGCCTTGCGCAAGGCCTCTCCGTCGCCGTCGCCGATGACGACCTCGTCGACACGGACCACGTCGCGCGGGTCCGGCTCACCGACTAAGTGAACGAGGATATCCTCCCGGTTGCCCCTGCCGTGCGTCTCGGGTAATTCGACCAGGACACCGTTTTCTTCAAACGGCTTGAAGACGGCAATAAGTGCCAGTTCAAATTCATCGAGTTTTCCCTCCGGCGTGAATTCGTCGCGGAATTGGCCAAATTGTTCCTCTTGTTGCTGTTGGCTCAGCGGCGGGTCGTCCTTGCCCGGCGGCGGTTGAAAGTCCTTCCACACGCCCTTGCCCAGTTCGGCCAGCGTCTCGGCGGCCGCCAAATCGGACACCTGCCGGTGAAGCCTCGTGCGCAGCTCGACCAGCGGTTGCGGGTCCCGCACGTAGACGCGGCGGGCCTGTTCGCGGGCTCTCTGACGGTTCAATGCCGTGCCGATCGGATCGGGCCGCTCGAAATCGACCCGGGCTACGATGTCGCGATCGGGCTTGTAGCCGGTGCGGTAGCCGAACGGCGGATTCCACGCCTGGGTGATCACGCCGATGACCACGGCCGCCGCCGCCGCCAGCCCCAGCCACTCGATTACCTCGCGCCGGCGCAGACTGGCCCAGATGCGATCCCATTGCCCGGGAGGCAACTCCAACGCGGCGACGCGTTCTGAGCGAGTTCGTTTGGGACTGGAACCGGCCATCGTGCTAGTCTTGGGCTCTCTTGCGTTTGCGGGGACCGTGTTCGTATGCGTTGACGATCTGCTGCACCAGCGGGTGGCGGACAATGTCGCCGCGGCCGAGTTTCACCGAAGCGATCCCTTTCAGTCCGTCGAGCCGTTGCAAGGCGTCGACCAGTCCGCTACGCGTGTTCCCCGGTAGGTCGACCTGCGTGACGTCGCCGGAGACGACGATCTTCGAGCCGTTGCCCATCCGCGTCAGGAACATCTTCATTTGGGCGACGGTCGTGTTCTGGGCCTCGTCGAGGATGATGAACGCTTCGTTGAGCGTACGGCCCCGCATGTACGCCAGGGGGATCACTTCGATGACGTCCTCTTCGGTGTATCGGCGGATCAGGTCGTGATCCATCATTTCGTGCAGGGCGTCCATCAACGGCCGCAGGTAGGGGTTGATCTTGGCTTGCAAGTCGCCGGGCAAGTACCCCAGGCTCTCGCCGGCTTCAACTGCCGGGCGGACCAGCACTACCTTGCGAACCCGCTCTTCTCTCAACGCCGCCGAGGCCATGGCCACGGCAAGGTACGTCTTCCCGGTGCCGGCCGGACCGCAACAAAGCGCAATGTCGTGATTGCGAATCGCTTTCACGTACCGGGCCTGACCGGGGGTGCGGGGGCGGATCTGCCGGCCCGCCTTGAATACCTCGATCGGCGGCGGCCCGTCGGCAACACACCCCTGGCGAACCGACGCCAACACTCGGGTCACGTCCTCCGGGCCCAGCGTACCGTGACGCTGGGCGTACGACCGCAATTGCTCCAGCACGTCGGTAGCCGATCCGACCGCTTCCTCCGCCCCCTCGACGTGGATCTGGCCGTCGTGTGCCGAGATACTCACACCCAGGGCATCGCGGATCGTCCGCAAGTGCTGATCGCACGCGCCGAAAAGCGTCAGCAGGGTCTTCGAACTGACGACGGAAATAGCTGTCTCAACCATCATACAAGTATACGCAATTCCCAGCCGCAGGGACCAGCGGCAGGACACGGTTTTCGAGAATCCGGAAAATCCGGTATTGCCGGACAAGAGGCCACTGCCACACCATTGGTGAGGGAACCTCAGAAGTCGGTCAACTCGGCAATATACGTGTGGCAGTGAGGGCAGATGTGAATGCCCGCCTCGATCTCCTCGTTGCACTTGTGGCAACTCTTCTTCGGTGGCGAGTTCTTGTCGCTACTGGCAGTCGGGGGGGGCTCGACCGAATCGGCGGTCGCCGTACCCGAATACTGCCCGACCGCGGCCGGTGTGGGCCCCAAAATCCCCATGATCACGTCTTCCGAAACCGAATCCGGCTGCAACTCAGGGACCTGTACCCTGGCCTTACACATCGGACAGAGCCCGACCTTGCCGGCCAGACGTTCCTTAACGTTCAGGACGTGTCCGTTAGGACAGCTTACCCGTATCGACATCGTCTTCGTCCCTCCGAATGTAGCACACATTCCGGGATGCCTCGTGCGATGCCTCTACTGTTCCATCGCGGCTTGCGCCGCTGCCTGTTGACGCGTCAAACCTCCATGTCCAGTGCCGGATCAACAGGGAAAAGTGCCAAGTCCGCACCGCCGGGCCGACGACTGCGGCCCAACGATCACCCCTCAGTATACAGCATAATCCCCCGGAAGGAAATATCACAGCGATTTCTTCCTGCGACCGAAAAACCGGCAATTAGTAGTAGCAAAGGGGGGTGTGGTGGCTGCCCGATTCACCCGTAGCTGGATTTGCAAGAATTCAGCCGTAATGCGAAGAACCGAATTCTTGCGAATCCGGCTACGAAATCGGACCGAATTCTTGCGAATCCGGCTACACAATCGGTCTTCCGCCGGTCGCCTCATCGGAAATCTCCCGGGCCACAACGGAACCGCCCGTCGTCTGCGGTGTTAGTTAATGAAGGCCCACTTGGGGCCCCTGTACGTTTCTTTCACACCATTTTGAGGAGATGTGTTGATGAGAATTCTGCTAATGGCCGTTGCCTTCGTGATCGGTTGTAGTTCCTTGCTGCAAGCCGATCCGCCCAAGTCGTCCCGCGGTGGGCGGCCGGGTTCGGAGGAGATGAAGAAGAAGTTCATGGAGAAGTTCGACAAGAACAAGGACGGCAAGATCGACGAGAAGGAGAAAGCGGCGATCAAGGCCGCGTTCGCCAAGCACAAGAAGGAAGCCACGGCCAAGGGCGACCACCCCCAGACGAAAAAGGGTCGCCCCCAAGCAAAGAAGGGCCACGACCAAGCGAAAAAGGGTCGCCCCCAAGCAAAGAAGGGCCACGACCAAGCAAAGAAGGGCCACGACCAAGCAAAGAAGGGCCACGACCAAGCAAAAAAGGGTTGCCCACATGCGAAAAAGGGTAGCCCCCAAGCAAAGAAAGGCCGCGACCACGGAAAGAAGGGCGACGACGACGATGATGATGACGACGATGATGACGACGATGACGATGACAAGAAGGGTCGCGGCCACGACAAGAAGGGCCACGACAAGAAGGGTCGCGATCACTAGCGGATCCATCGGATAGCACGATCGTAGCACGCCACCGGCCGCTTGACGGCCGGTGGCTTTTTTACGTCGGGCCGTCCTGCATCGACGCCCACAGTTCCGCGTATTTTTCGCGGACCAGATTCAGTCTAACACCGGCCGCCGCTGATGCCAATCGGTCGACTGCTGGAACATCGCGGCGGCTCGCAGCAGACGTTCTTCCTCGAACGGCGGGGCTTGAAGGTGCAGGCCGATCGGTAGCTTCGCCCCGCTTTGGCCGCATGGGATCGAGACGCCGCAGATGCCCGACAGGTTGGTGCTGACCGTGTAGAGATCGAACAGGTACATCGACAACGGGTCGTCGATC
>JABMRB010001372.1 GCA_013202865.1 Candidatus Nealsoniibacteriota bacterium
CCGGCGACGTGATCACCGGCCAGGCTGGCTCGTCCTCTGGCGAGGCTGGACAAAACTACAACTCATGCTCGACGGCTACCTCGCCGCCAAGCGAAAACAATGTGGGTAAACCTAAGCCCTATGCCCATCGGCTGGTCGCAAGGCTACATCCGCCGAGCCAGCGGCGCAGACGAATGCATCACCGCAGGCGGCGGGATTATCCAGGCCACCGCCGGACAACTCCTCTCGCTGCGCACGGACCGCACGGACAACAACGGGGCCGGGACGCAACGTGAGCCGAATGCTTCGGGAATTCAAATCGTTCAGCTTGACGATGATTGGGATTACCTGAACCTGAGCAGGAGCGCCGATGTGGCCGGCCCCACCGGCAACGAGGACGCGTTTGTCGACGTGACCTACGATACCCAAACCGAGGTGGAAGGCGGTTCCTTTGCCCACACCATCGACACCGGCGACATCACGTTGAAGACGCCCGGGCATTACCTGGTTATGGCCAACACGTACTTGGGGAAGCCCGATGATAACACCAGAACTGCTTACCAACAGCGGCTGACCCTGGACGGGGGGGAGATTGGCGGCACGCGGACGACCGTCTACATCAGGGGCAACGAGTCGACCGACGAGGGGGCCACCGCGATCGGCACGATCATCGAGACGACCGACATCGACCAGATTCTAAGCGTCGAGGTCGCCAAGGAGACGGGAACCAATTCTATGATCATGGGCGGCAAGACCGGCCTGACGATCGTCAGGCTCCCCGACAACGACGACGCCTATATCCGCTTGGGTGACGACACCGCGCAGGACTTCAACGACAGCCCGGAATTCGCCGCGGAGCCCTTGGGATGGAACAACCAGTTGGAGACGGGCGGCAGCTTCACTCACAACACGGTTACCGACAATAGCCAGATCGGGATCGTTGACGACGGCGACTACCTGTTCTTCAACAACCTGTACGACAACGACGACGACTCGTCCTCCGAGAGACAGGTCTATCGACAGGGCTGGGAAGTCAACGAGGGCGGTATTCTCAATTACGGCCAGACCGCTCGATACTCCCGTGACGACGGGAACCAGAACAACGGAAACTGGTCCGGGATTCTATTGGGTCTGAACGCCGGCGATACCGTGGAGGCCGTCTCCGGGCAGTTGGGCAATGGCGGTGTGCTTAGCGCCGACATCAACGGTCTGCAGGGCGTGGCGCTTTCCTCGCTGTTCATACCGCCAGTGACGCTGACGTGGAACGGCACGGACAACGCTTGGGCCTCGGCCAATTGGGACGACGGGCCGGTGAGCCCCGCCGGCAAGGAGATCCACATCGTCGGCAGCGGTCTGGTCCAGGTCCAAAGCAATCCGCTGACGGCCAGGGCGCTTACGATCGACGGTGGCGAGGTCGAGGTGCAGCCGACGTTTACGCTGGACGTCAGCGGTGCCGTGAAGGTCAACGGTGGCACACTCGACGTCGACGGCACGCTTGACGCCGGCTCGGTCACGATCACTTTCCCCGGCACGATCGCCATCGACGGCACGATCGAGACGGGCAGCTTCAACAACGACGCCATCACCACGCTGGCGGCCGGCGATCTGCTGCAAACCGGCAGCGCCACCATGGCCGGCGTCTCCTTCTCCGCAGGCGGCGGTGCCGAACTCGGCGTCGGCGGCGCGGCCAGTCTCGGGCCCGTCACCACCAACGGCGGAACCAACGTCATCAGCGGTGCGGGCGCTGTCACGATGAGCGGCCTCGACGACCAGGCAGTTGCCGGCGGGATGCTGACCCGGAGCGGCGGCGGTTCGCTGTCCGTGCCGGGCACCCTCTCCGCCGCGGCTGCCGCGGCCACCACCTTCCGCGTCGAGAGAGGCAGCACGTTAGAGGCCTCCGGCAACAACCCGCTGGGCGGCTCGACGAGGCTCGAACTCGCCGGTGGCACGTTCCGAATCTCCGGCTTTCAAGAGGCGATCACAAGCCCCACGATGACCGGGCTGGCTTTCTGGCTGGACGCCGACGATCCGGCCACGCTGGCGGTTAATACGGACGGCACCGGCGGTACACCCGCCGCGGATGGCGACGTTGGTTACTGGATAGACAAGAGCGGAAACGGCCATGATGCCCGTGCCGACCTCGGCAGCCCTCAATACGTGCTCGACGGGATCAACGGCAAGCCCGTGCTGCATTTCGTTGCCAGCGAGACCGACAATCTCGAGTTCCCCGACGTCACCGCCCAGGGCTCCACGGTGTTCATGATGTACAAGATGAACGCCGGCTCCGGCTGGAGGCAGCCGCTGAACGCCGACGCCGACTGGGTGCATATGACTAACGGCACGGAACGCGCGTTGCAAAAAGGCAGCGGCGATCAGAACCTCTGGTCCGGCGAGTCGGCCCACGAATGGAAGATTCAAGCCTTGCAGCTCGAGCAACAGGATTACCGGCTATGGGTCGACGGCGTGCTGACCGGCCCGAATACCTCGTCCACCCAGACGTTCGGTGCATTTGTGGAAATGGGCCATCAAACGTGCTGCGGCTTCGACTACCTCGACATGGACGTCGCCGAGGTGCTCGTTTACGACAGCCCGCTGACCGACGATGAGAGGGCGCGGATCGGCGCCTACCTCGAAGATAAGTACGGTCTGGATACCGACTACGCTCTCCCGATGGGGGCGGTGGTACAGACCGGCTTGAACGTCGCGGTGTCGGCCGATTCCACCATTGAGGCGATCAGCCCCAGTGAGGCCAGTTTCGGCCCGCTGTCCTTTGACGGCAGCGGAATCCTCGAGTTGACGGGCCTCGCGGACAGGTTCAGCTTCCCCACCCTCGACGTCAACGTCGGCGGGACCATGGGCATCACTAGCGATGGCGACGCCGAGATCACGGGCATCTTCGACGGCAACGGCAATACCTTCGCTTTCGTCAAGGACGGCCTCGGCACTCTGACGATCGGCGACGGAGTGAACCTCGACGGCGCCATCTTCGACGTGCAGGAAGGCACGCTGATCGGGTTGCAGCAGGCCACCACGCCGCTGGGCAACGCGGCGCTGGAACTCAACGCGGCCGACACGGGCGACCCCGAGTTGGACCCGGACGGCGCGGTAATCGTCTTCGGAGGAACGTACGGCAACGCGATTGAGTTTGCCGGCGCGGGCGGCACCGTCATCACCGGCGGCGACGACGCCGTGCAGACGAACCTGACCGGCCTGATTACGCCCACCGCGGGCGTGTTGAAGATGCGGACCACCGACGCCAGGACGATGCTCGCCACCGGCGGAATCGCCAGCGGCGGCACGGGTATCGTCGACATCGGCGCGGGCGTCACGGTCAGCATGACCGGCAGCGGGCCGTACGACTTCGACGGCGCCGTCATCAGCGGCGGTGCATTGAGCGTCGACCACAACGTAACGGCGCGAAAGCTGGACGTCCTTGCCGGCGACTTTCTTCAGACCGGAGCGGACAGGGACCTGACCATCACCGAAAGCCTGACGCTCAGGGGGGACTACGATCTGAGCGCGGCGACGGTCAACCTTACCGGTGCGGACGTCACCGTGGCCGCCGGCAAGCTGACCGTCGGGAACGACCTCACCCCGGTGAGCATGGACCTCGTCAGCAACGGCGAGCTCGACCTGACCGGACACAAGCTCACCACCGGCATGCTGCAGACCAAGGCCGGGAAGTTCGACATGGGCGGCTCCGGCACGTTCGAGGCCACCGGCAACATTACCGCCACCCCGGCGACCGGACCCAGTAACGTGAAACTCACCGGCGGATCGCTGCAAGTCGGCGGCGTGGTCGCGGCCTTGCCCGGCCTGATGGGCTACTGGCCGTTCGACAGCGACTCGACCGATGCGTCGGGCAACGGATATGACGGCGAGTTCGTCGGCGATTCAAGGCTCAGCAACGATGTTCCGGCGATGGTAGGTGGCGGCCAGTCGCTCGACTTGACGTCACTCGACGGCGCGGACCCGTATTCCAACGTGGTGACGGTGGACACCGGGCCGGGCCAGACCGTGTTTGACCTGGACAGCATAACCATTTCCGTGTGGGTGAAAGGCTTCTCCCAGCGGAACTGGGCGCAGTACGTCAGCAAGGGCGACGGCGGTGGCGGTTACATGCTCCGCTCGATGCCCGCCGACGGTGCCAACCCTGACGGCATTACCGCCTGGTGGTTGGATAACGGCGCCGGGGACAATAACCCTGGGACCATCGCGATGCCTGCGAATCCGGACGAGTGGTACCATCTCCTCGCCACGTACGATTCGGTCACCGGCGATCGAAAGATGTGGATCGACGGCGAGTTGTCTATTGATACAAACGAAGGCGCCGGCACGGCCGCCCGGCCTATTGACAAATTGCTCGTCTTTGGCGGACGGCACGGCGGCGACATTGGCTGGTCCTCTAATGTAATGTTGGACGAGATCTACATCTTCGACCGGGCGGTTAGCGAGGCAGAGGCGCAGCAACTGCGCCAATTCGGCATGGGCACCGGCTCCGCCGATTTCAGCGGCTCCGACGTAGAGATGTCGGTCCCGACGGCGCTCAACACGTCCGAGGACGTCACCCTGGGCACCATGACGGTCGCAAACTCTCCCGCCGCGGACTACACGCTGGACTTCGGCGGTGAGGGGAGCCTGACCTTCGCCGGCACGACCTTCAACGAGGCGATGACCGGCAACTGCCTGATCGTCAACAATACGAGCACCGTGAACCTCGGCCCGCTCGACCTCGGCGGGACCGTCGATCCGTGCATCGAGAAGAACCTCTCGGGTGCCTTGATCGTTGCGGACGCCGTCGGCGGCTACACCGGCACGGCAACGTATAACGCCAACGAAGGCAGCCTGGTCCTCGGCGACCCGGGGCTGCTCGGCGGCCCGGTCAACATGGCCGACGGAGCGGTCCTGAAGCTGTCCAGTTCCGCCGGAGACAAGGTCTACAACGAGACGGTCAACTTCACCGGCGCCTCGACGCTCCTGGCCGGCAAGGCGCTGGCCACCTCCGCCGAGACCGCCACGGTGACCTTCGCCAACGATCTGGCCCTGGCCGGCCAGGCGCTGACGCTCGGCACCACCGAAGAGACCTACACCCTGAAGGCTGCCGGCACGGTTACTGCCGATACGCTGGCGCCCCAGGGCCCCGGCGGCGTCGTGCTCGACAACACCGCAACCATCGGAACAATCGCTGTACCCGAGGGCTCTCTGACGCTGGCTGGCGGCGGGTCGGCTGACTCGGTGGGCGTCACGGGCGGGATGCTGGACATCCAAAATGTGCCCTTCGTCACCCCGAGCCTGTCCGTTACCGACGCCGGTGCGATGACGTCGAACGTCGCTCAGAGTTTCCCCGAGATGCTGGTCGACACCAGCGGCACGGTCAACGTGCCCGCCGGCGTGACGGTGAGCACCAAGCTGACCCTCGGCAAGACCGAGATCACCGACGACGCGCCCGTGGTGATTGTCGGTACAGACCTGGGAACCGCGACCGGAACGCTGACCGCCTCCGGCGGAGCCTTCACGATCGCCGGCCCCCCCCTACCACTCTCCTACATCCCCATTACCTCGGATGAAGACTCCCAGATCAGCACCGACAAGATCTATACCCACAAGAACGACTTTGGAAACGCCGACGGGACCACCGTCAACGGAGTGGTCTTCGACCGTAACATCTCCAATGGCTCGACGAGCATACCAAACGAGCACGCCGGCGATTACAATTTTGACATACCCGACACGGAGGCCGTACGCGAACTGTTCAAGGACATGCGTTATAACGACTCCACCTCCGAGATCGTCCTCACCGATCTGACTCCGGGTCAGTGGTACGATTTCCGCCTCTACAATCGCTCCTGGGGCAATGGCGGTAGCAGAACCCAGGACTTCCTCTATGACGTGGGCAACGACGGGTCGACCGAAGACACGGTAACGCTCAATACGGACGATCCCCTCGCCGTCCCGCCCGGACTCGATGCCTGGAACCGCGCCTATGCGATGTCTTACACCTATCAGGCCGCGGCCAACGGTGAACTGAAGATCAACATCAACTCGGCGATAGCGGGCAACACCATCCACAATTACGGGCTGACCAACGAGGAAACCACCGCCCCCGCCGCTGGCGGCGGCGTGATCGACATGCCCAACCTGGACGTCGTCGTAACACAGACAACGGACGTGTCCATACTATCGAGTTCGGCCACACTCGGCAGCATGACGCTGGCGGCGACCGGGCCGACGACGATCACCGGCGCCGGCGCACTCGACCTCCGCGGAACCCTGTCGACGGCCGGTGCAGGCGGTAACCTGACCACCAACTTCACCGTCACCGACGGCAGCCTGACGATGGGCGCCGGCTCGACACTCAACGCGGTCGGAGTGACCGTCACAGCCAACAGCTTCGCCAACAACGGCGGCACGGTGGCGTTCGACGGAGCATCGTCGCTGATGCTGACGCCGTCGACCCTTACGCAGAACGGTGGATCGACCACCTTCGCACCGACAACGGTAACAAGCGGAATCACCGCGATCGATGTAGCCGCCGGTACGATGATTACACCCGAGAATATCGCCGTCACGACGCTGTCAGTGGACAAAGACGCTACGCTGAACGCAGCGAGCGCCCTGGCAGTTAGCGATAGCGCCGACCTCGATACGGTGCGCATCGCCACAAGCGGCGCGGCGTTCACGCTGAGAGGTTCGGACCTGTCCAATGATTCCGCGGCTCGCACGGTCACGTTCAACGGCGGCCTGGTCAGCATGTCAGGCGGCGGGGCCATGCCCGACGGAGTGAAGATATGGCTGGATGCCTCCACGATTGTCGCGGGCGATGGCGACGCAGTCGCCCAATGGGACGACCAGTCGGGCCTCGGCAACCACGCCATTCAGACCATCACAGGCGACCAGCCCAAATACGTCGCAGCCAGCGGCCTGAACGGGCAACCGGCGGTACAGTTCGACCAGGACAACGACGACAACGGCGACGATATGCTGTTTGTCGGCGGTAATCTGGCCTCACAGGTTCCCGACGGAGCAAGCTGGTTCGCGGTGACGACGATAAGAGAGACCGTCAACAAGCGTTACAATATCTTCGGTAACACTGATTCTGACAGCCGTCTCGTGGCCCAGAACTGGAATGAGTTTATCCCTGGTGAATTCCGCTCTCAACGTGTGGGCACGAATTCCGCCTATGCCTCGACGCCTGATTCCGGCAACCATTTGTGGAGCCAGGAGAGCGATTCGACGGTCTACCGAGTCTTGCTTAACGGAGAGGAACACGCCAACGCCAATAATACGGGGACCTACAGCGGCGGCAACGCGAACTGGATTCTCGGTAATCGTGGTCTAGGCAACAGCCAGGCGTTCAACGGCGACATTGCCGAGTTCATGGTCTTCGACCGAGTGCTTACGGTGGAAGAAGCCAACAATGTTGGCGGATACCTTACCGACAAGTACGGCCTGGACACGACCTACACGGGCCGTGTTGGGGGGCCCATGGCGTTGCCCAATACCGACATCTACGTGACCGCGGATACGACGCTGGATCTCGGTTCATCCATGTCGGTAGCGTTCGGCAATCTCGACCTTGGTGGGGGGAACACGCTGACGCTGGCCAGCGATGACGAGGCTGCCGTAACGGTGGCCGACCTGAGCGGTTCGGGCACGATCAACGGCGACATGGCGGTTCATGGAATGGTTGACGTCGGCGAGGTAACCGTCGACGACGGTGGGCTGACGTTCGGCCCCGATGCGACCTACAACGCCGAAGTGACCATGGGCGACAACAGCTCGACGATCGATGCCGATACGATCACCGTCACCGGCTCGTCCGTCATCAATCTTGACGGGACGCTGGCACCTAAGGGTGTGGGGCGTACCAAGAACGACTTCTTCTCAGTCAGCAACCCGGCTGACCCGCTGATGGTCATCGACAACTCCGGTGAACTCAACGGTGTTGTGGACGGCTATAAGTTCGCCGCCGTCGATCCGGCACCTGCCGACGACAAATCGGCCCACATCGGCCAGGGTGCCTTCCTGCGGGGCGTCAACTACGAGAGGCCGCCTGCGGGCGTAAACGTCACCACATCCGTCGACCTCGAAGTCTTCGTCGCGCTCGGTGGCGACGCCGACGGCGACAAAAAGGTCTGGCTCAGCGACTGGGCCGCCTTGCGGGCCAACTTCGGCAACACGGGCACCGACAAGACCTGGACCGACGGCAACTTCGACCCCTGGGTCGACGGTA
>JABMRB010001373.1 GCA_013202865.1 Candidatus Nealsoniibacteriota bacterium
ATTCACGACCTTTCGCCTACGAAATGCTTTCAGCGCTTTTCCGGAAACCGCATTTGGACTCCGTTTCATCGTGACCCTCCTTGGCATGCTCAAGTATATGATATTGTGACATTCCATAGCATATACTTGAGCATCGCGAAAACCGCTGCCGTAACTGCTTGCTCAGGCACACGTTAGAGAGAATCCAACCGGATTTTGCGGTAATAGAAAAGCGGGCTATCCACTTCGCTCTACCAGACACAAGATGTGGTGTTGTCTGCCACGCTTGCGAGGCATGAGTGGGAGCGAAACGATGTCCGTACTGAGCAGAGACCAATCCAGACGGGAACGGGCACGGAAACACGCCGAATCCCCCTGGAAATGCCCTGTCTGTGGCAAAACCTGCATGGGAAACGGTGGGGAATCGGGCCATCGCCGCTGGCACAAGCGACAGGAATCCCAGCGTTTCGATGACCACAAGATATGGTAGGTGGTAGAGCGAAGTGGATAGCCCGCATAGAAAAAAGGGCTTAAGGCGAGTTGCCCTAAGCCCTAGTGGTGAAACCACTTACGTAGGTGCCGAAGAGAAGATTTGAACTTCCACCTCCCGAAGGAGACTAGGTCCTGAACCTAAAGTTCGACGTTGGTTGGTCGTTGTGCGACGTTGGCTGCGTGTTCTCAACACCTTGGCCAGACAAGACTTGGGCCGAACGCCGTTGGTTTGTTGTTGGTCTGGCGTTGGCTGGATGTTGCCCGAAAGTGGACCAGATTTGGACCATCGACACGGGGGCCAGCACTCTCGGCGCGACTGCTTCGTGTGCCACAGCCGCTTGTTGACAGGCGGCGCAGATACACGCCAAATGGCCACCTGCTAAATACTCGGGTATATGCAATGCCCCCTGCAGCAGGGGTTGACCCCAGCAGTCGATCTGCCGCCATTTACACTTCGAGATTGCAGCGCTAGTTGCATACGCGATCGTTGTACGCACGATCTAACTGGCCACTTAGAAACGCACGATCTAACTGGCTACTTAGATAGGCACGATCTAACTGGCTACTTAGAAACGCACGATCTAAGTGGCCACTTAGATACCTACGATCTGAGCGTCCTTCTCGCAAGTCTCATTAACCAAGTGTCCATTAGGAGCTTTCGGAAAGAAAATTGAGTTTTCCGTTGGCGACTCACCTCCGAATAACAGTCCGTGATCACAATCAGGATAGAACTGTCATGTTCCTGTTATCCCTGCTCTTGCATGCCTCCAGACCTCGTCGATTGCCCCATGCTTTGAAAAGCGATTCTCCCCACTAGCCGCTCTCGCGCCGGGTCGATAACTCTCGGGCATCTTCCCTACTCGCATACGATGTTGTTACCGCGGAAGTAGAGCACCGGGAAAGATGAGCCGAGCGGAATGACGAGATCACGCAGTAAGCCTCTTGGCAGCGGCCACGATTTCAGCGAGTACTACAACCTTCTGTGGGAGGGGGTGCAGGTCGCCCGCGAACTGACCCGGAGTGTTGAGCGGCTCGCGGATCACTTCGCGCCGTCCGCGTGCCAATCCCCCTCGGCTGACCCTGCGTTGGTGAAGAAGCTTGATGCCGTACTGAGCAAGCTTGCAGCGGACAGTCGGCAAGAAGGCGGCCGCCGATACTACTACACCATCCCCGAGTTGGCGAAAGAGCGCGGGTGGTCTTCTCAACATCTTCGGGAGGCGTGCCGCGAAGGCTGGATCTGCGCAGACAAGAAGAACGGCAAGTGGCGGATCGCACCGGAGGAAGTAGAACGGATCGCCGGTGAGGGCGTCAAGACGGCGGGGCACGAATCGTCCCAGTTGGAGAAGCAGTGATGAAGGGCAAGCGTGAATCCGCAAGGTTGCCAGGAGACTGCCCTACCACACGACAGAAATGTCTGCTGGCCTGGGCCTAACAGCCGTGCTCATGCCAACGCATTCATGGCTGAACTCGGTAAGAAGTGTTTACGCGATCAGTTCTCCGCAGTAGTAGGCCTACTCAGAATTGGCACGTTCTCTTTAGCACGATTTGGATACTATGAGTCAAGAAATGTCCATCAGCAACTGTGATCGGGCACGTCTTCAGGCCGAGGATGGCCGACGCACCTTCGTGTATGCGTTTTGGGGCTTTCACGCCAGCAGCACGCGTTGGGTTCGGGAGACGTATAGCACGCGGTTCGCTATCGCGACCACCTATCCACAAATGAACGAAGCTCGCATCCGCACCTGTACGCCCAGCCCGCTGTTCTTCGTCGGACTGGCCATGAGCGTTCGCAATGTTTGGGTAACTCAATGACGCGCAACCATTCCCTATTGCAAGGCAGTGTCTATTATGAACGACTTTGACAAGTTGCAGGCAGAAGTTTCGGGAAACGGAAACGAACTGCTGCGCGATGATCTGAGGCAAACACAGGAAGCATTTCGATCAGCCACGGACAAGATCCTACCGCAAATGGTTTCTGCGCCGCCTGAGAGCTTTCCGTACCTGCAGGCCCTGCTCGCCTATTTGGACGACTTGCTCCAGAAGGCCACCAAGCTGATCGCCAGCGCTGCCGGCGCGTCCCCCTTTCAACGCCCAGACGCACCGTTACAGGATGATGCCGACTTGGGTGGCGACTCTGCTGGCCGTGGACGGTCGCTTCCTTCCAAACCGGGCTATCTGGGCCTGCTGCTACGGAGGCCGATGTTGGGGCGTGTCGGGTACAAGCAGGAAGTAGAGCTTACGAGGTTGGAATGGCATGTGTTCGTCACAATCATGGCATACAGCGGCGCCTGCTGTCCGATCGAGGAGATTTGTCGGGTCTGGAATACACTTTGTCGCGATTCACGAAGCCCCGAAAAAATGTCCCGAGCCAAGGTCTACACTGCACTGTCCCGCCTGCGATGGAAACTGGCAAAGCTGGGAATAACGTGCAAGCCGGATGGATGGCGCGGCCAGCGTATGATCGAGGCCCCTCGGTCCAGCAGTGGTCAACTGACGTAAACCTCGTTGATACGCAGTCACCTTGCCATGCAGTACCAGAGGCTTTGCCCTACTCGAAAAACACGCCGTGGGTAGCCTGGCGTCCCCTCGGCTCCGGTCGATCGACTCGTGGTTCATCAGTGAGGACCCTTTGTCCATCGATCGCCCCTCGCCAGAAGAGGAGAGTGCCTTACTGGCGGCGTCCTGCCATCTCTTCACTCTGTTCCTCACCCAGCACATGTGGGCGCCGAATTGGCCTGTCTGGTTGGCAACTCTATCTAACGGCGGATACGTCGCGACGTCTCGATGATCAGCACATCAAGCCGATCGCACATCTCGTCATCAACAGAGTCAGCCTTACTCAATCTTACAGAGATGTAAGAAAGAAGACGGGCTTTTGACCTATTTGAAGTTAGGTTCAGCGGGCATAACGGTGTCAGTGGCAGCCATGACGCCGACCGCAGGATTCAACGGCCCCGGCAAACCAAAACGGAGCGTGCGTCCTGCAGGTACCGCATTTACCATCTCAAACAGGGAGAACAGGAAGTGAGAAACAACCGTGACAAGAAGGCCAGCAAGCAGCACCCGGAGATTGTCTTCGATTCTTCAATGCCTCCGAAACAGGCCGAACAGGCCAGGGCACTTTTCCATCAGGCCCGCAAGAAGGCCCACTCTCATGTCGACAGCTTGGTCGGAGTTCCTGAGGAAACAAGGGCAGGCATACTAGAGACCGAATTGAATTTCTGGATGAACGACGGCATCGTGACGCCAATCGTCTGCGTTGACGACAACGCCCAACACTTAATTGTCCCTGAAGACTGCGAGATACCGATCTTTCTTCATGACTGCCTTATTCGCCTCGCAGAAAGCTATGTGCGGTGCAGTTTCGTCGATGAGGACGATCGTCTCTGCCTCCTGTACTTTTCGAAGGATGCCCGCTATCTGGCGAATTGCAGGATCGATCGCCAAAACGACACCGTTCGCCTAGAGGACTGGCACGTCGAAACGATTGACAAGATCGAGCACAAACGAGCAGAAGCTACGGGGCAGCAGGGTCACAGTACGCGGACACCTGGTCGGAATGAGCGATGTCCCTGCGGCAGCGGGCAGAAATACAAAAAGTGCTGCCGCAACACGTCGACTGGGACTAGTCCCCTCCTCGACAAAGATCGCTTCGCCGAGGAACTCGTGAAAAGGATTCGCAAGGCCGGTGAAACAGCGGAGATCGGCTACGATCCTCAGGGGTTTGCGATCCTCCGCGAAGGAGAGGACTACTGCAACCTGCGAAACGCATTCATGGAGTACGCCAATGCACCTCAGTGGCGGCGTGAATCGGTGCTGCGAAATTGGACGCGGGCTTGGTTTGCGTTCCGAAAGGAGAGTCCTGCATCCGTCGAGGATGCCAAGTCGGATATTCTCCCGGTTGTCCGCGTCCGGTCGTATTTTGAAAAATGGCTGCTCGACTCGAATGGCGCGTTGAAAAGCACGAACGAAGACGACTACCGTCGGTTGGGTGAGTTTCACGGAATCGGCTTAGCCTACGACCGGCCGGAAGCGCTCTTCCATATTCGAGCACCACAACTCGCCGAGTGGAATATGAGCTTTAATGAGTTGCATGAGGTCGCGCTGGAGAACCTCAAGCAGATTAGCCGGCCGCTGAAGTTCACTCGGCAAATGGACGGGTTTTATATCTCGGCCTATGGCGATAAGTACGATTCCTCGCGACTACTATTGCCGGAGCTCTTTTCCACATTTGACCTCTGCGGTGACCCTGTCGTGTTTGCGCCGAACCGACAGACCTTGCTTGTCAGTGGCGCAGAGGATGTGCGCGGCCTGACGGCAATGGCAAATCTCACCACCACAGCTGTCGACAAACCGCGTTTCAGCTCGGGCATTCCCATGCGACTGGTTGGCGAGGAGTGGCAGGCTTTCCAACCACCATCGGACCATCCGGCATCCGCAGAATTCCATAAGCTCTGGGTTATCTCGATGGCGGGCGAGTACAGTCGGCAGAAACGCGATCTTGACAGGCAGTGCCAAGAACAGGGGCAGGACATCCTTGTTGCTAGCTATCAAGCTGCCTCGAACAAGAGTTCCGGAGAATGTGTGAGTTGGTGTGTCTGGATGGAAGGGGTGATGCCGCTACTGCCAAGGACCGATTTGGTCTCCTTCGTTACGAATGACCCCTCCGATCCCGTTGTTGCCCAATGGGAGCGCGTGGAGGAGGTCTTCGGTGAACACATGGCCTTGATCGATATTTATCCTCGTCGGTACAGAACCACGCAGTTTCCTGACGCACACCAGCTACAACTGCTTCGTGATGATCACTTCCTTGAGAACTTTGGAGGGCCGAAGAAATGAGAGCCCAGATCGGGAGGTTGCGTTCCATTGCAGAGGCCATCTGCAGATCAGAACAAGACTCCGAAACCACCCAACTCGGATCGTCACCGCCTACCTACGTTGAGCAGGCATTGTTAGTTTCCAAAGGAGGACCCGATGAGTAACCAAGATTCGGAACAGGCGAAGCCCTCGGCGCAAGTCGACGAGGCGATCGAAATTGAGCGTCAGGCGCCGGACACTGAGACGCCCAAGGACAAAAAGAGAACGGAGCCACATGTTGCCGCAGAATGCATTGGTGACGCCGAGTTCCTTCAGACCTTGTGCGACAGAGGCAGGTCCGCAACGTGTACGCCACAAAAGACTCCTACCGTCACCTTCCAACTGACCGTGACCGGTCCGCCTGATGAGCAGGCTGGCCTTCGAGCCACGATGGAGCGAGGCCTTCGTCTCCTTGGGGACAAGTATGCTGCCCCCGAATACGCGTTCGACATCGACCCTGCGATTTGGGGTCAAGGGATTGAAGACGTCTCCTTTATCGTACAACCGTGGCATCACGAAGACGAAAACGGCGAGCATATCTTTGAGCCTGTGCCGATTCATGAAGTCAACGGAGCACTGATAATCGAGGGAAAGGCAGAGGGCAAGCCACCGGTCGCGTTTATCGAACGGGCTTCGATCAAGTACCCGGCCTTGTCTTTCGATCTGACGGCGTCGACCGAGAACAGGCAATTTGAGCGTTGGCGTGCGCAGGCCGGCACGCTCGTGCAATTGGCTGCTACCATCAAACCGTTAGTATGCCCTGACGCCAGGCCGAGCAAAGGCCCATCGTCGGGAGGGCGTTAATGCTTCGTGTTGCGCTGCAACTGGCGATCAACTCATTGGCCACCTATTTTTGTGGTGCTTCTGCCTCCCTATATGGACCCGGCGGCCCCGCTGTCCCCGCGCAGCAAGGCTCCGTAGTCCGGCCGCGCCCCAACCGAACCGCCACCCCCAACCGGCCCTGCAGCCCCGTTGTCGCCGCAGACATCTGGCCGAAACCCAGTCAAATCGCCACCTATTTTTTGGGTGCTGTCGTGATTGCTGGGTGCAACGTCGGTGCTCCGCAGTGCCTCGGCAAGGACGGCCCTCTGGCGCGGCGGGACCGCAGTCAAACTGCCACTCCTCATCGGCCCTGCGATCCAGCTGGCCCCGGCCCCATTGCCCGGCCGAGACGCAACCGAACCGCCACAACTATTCAGCCCTACAGTCCGACCGACCCTGTGCAACAAGCTCTCATCGCTCGACCGAGCCCCAACCGAACTCTCATTGCCAGCCGGTCCGGCGATCCAGCTGGCCCCATGCAACGAGGTCCCCGACCGAACCCCAACCGGTTCTGTGACTCCGCTGTCCCCAGGCAGCCAAACCTTCGGCCGAGCCCCAGTCAAGCCGCCACCGATTTATTAACAGCTGTCGTCGTGACTGATCGGAAACTCGGTAATGCTCAAGCCAGCGCAGCGGCCTCCATTCATCGCCACCGGGACCACCAAGATCACTGGCTGGCATGGTCGTTCAGCCTGACACTCACCACACAACCACCTGAGTCACCCAGTAGATGCCCTCAGTGGCCCACTGGCGGGCCTGAAGCCCAAGGCCATGTCCAACGTCATCAGCCGCAACAAACGCCACAACGGGCCACTGGCGAAGCCAAGTGGGCCAACTGCAACCACACATCAACGACAACCTCGCTGGCCGCCGTCCACATGTCCATACCTGGCACGACCATCAACAAACGTCGGCCCGGATCGGCAAGCTGCATGGTGGCCACCGAAGTACAAGGCGTTGCCACAACTGGCAGCTACTCCTTGTCGCAACGATCTCACAACGACGTTCCTCGCCGCCCGGCGGCGAGGAAGGCTATCACGCGCCAACAAACCAGAAGGACGCAGTATCTTGCGGGGCGAAGCCCCGCTTTCATCCCCGAAGGACGGAAGTACCCCAAGTACTTAAGTATGAATAAGTTGAGAAAGTAAATTACTTTATTGTGTCGGATAATGCCACGCTAAGTGTCGGATAGTGCCACCCCAAGTGTCGGATAATGCCGGCCAGGTGTCGGATAGTGCCACATGGGTGTCGGAAAGTGCCATTTGGTGTCGGATAGTATCACCCCTTGAAGAATGCCTCGCGCCATGAGCAAGCCTGACAAGATCTTCCGGAGCAAGCGGGCCATCTGGGTCTTCATCACGACCCCGGAATGCCCGTTGCGGCTGTCGGAACTGACTCTGTACTCCTACATCGCCAATCAGGCCCAGTATGAAACCTTCCACAGCCAGACCGCATTGAGTAAGCGATCCGGCCTGCATGTGAAGACGGTTCGCCGCAGTTTGGCCCGGCTGACGCAGTTGGGACTGTTGGATGACCAGATGAGGCCTTAGGTTTACCCGCAGTCTGGCTTGTAAAGTTGTCAAATCTTTCAGTGTGCCGGAGAGAGTGGCCGTTGTCAAGTGACTGTGGTTTCACGGGTTAGGTCGAGTTAAGTGCGTTTGTAATTATGGTCAGTACTTAC
>JABMRB010000136.1 GCA_013202865.1 Candidatus Nealsoniibacteriota bacterium
CCGGCGACGTGATCACCGGCCAGGCTGGCTCGTCCTCTGGCGAGGCTGGACAAAACTACAACTCATGCTCGACGGCTACCTCGCCGCCAAGCGAAAACAATGTGGGTAAACCTAAGGCATGGAGTCGTCCTATGTCGTCATGGGCGAAGCCGCGGGCATCGCGGCCAGCCATGCCGTCAAGTCAGGCAAGAACGTCCACCAGCTCGATGTCCAGGCCATTTGTGCCGACATGAGCAAGGCCGGCGTTGTAACCGAGTGGGACGGGACCGGCTATGGCCCGAACAGCAGAAGGAGCTGGAAAGCGGACTCCATCTATTGGAAGCTCAATCCCGACGACTACAAGAAGATCCCGATCCGTCTTGATCCAAGCTGGCAGAACTACGAATCCACTGGGGGCGGTTCGGGCCGGCTTCGCGTCCAAGCATTCTCCTCCGTCGAAGATTGGAACCGCAAGAAGCCAGGCCATGAATGGCTCTTTCCGCACATCGACAAGAACGCCGACGGCAAGATTTCACTCGAAGAGCATCAAGCGTTCCAAGATTACAAGCAGAAGAACAAGAACTGGGCCAACACCCTCAAGGCCAAGCCCTTGAGCAATTGAAACAGCAAGAGGTTAAGACCAGTTGGATCAACTTTCGGTCTTTGGAAGCCGGTCTTCCGGCCGGGTGTATTCGTCCTGGGAGTACTCCGTACGAACGCGGGGGGCCGTCTTGGTCTTTGGTGGATACGTCCAAAGTGGAAACCAATCGCTCGGGGCATCTTCGATCTCGCGGACGTCTTCGTCGCTTCGGTACATGGCCCAGAGATCGACCCAGGCGATGAGTATTCGCAGGTCCTCCGGTGCGAGCTTTTTGCCGCAACGGCTTTTGTCCATTGCCTGGGCGATCAGCCTGCTCTTGGGCGAGAGATAGGTCAGCGGCGGCATGGTGTCGTAGGACACGTTCCTGGTGCTCGGTAGGCCCACGTAGTTGCGCGACGCTGGGTAGCCGCCCGGCCAACCATTGAAGTGGTGATGGTTCTGGCCGAGCGTGAGCGTCAGGTATGGAATGGGCGAAGCGCGCATCGTTGAACTTGAAGACGGTCGCATCCTGATGAACGCACGCGGAGGTCGGGCCATGCGGGATGGAAAAGAGATCGAGACCCAAAAGCACCGTGTTTACGCATGGAGCAAAGATGCCGGAGAGACTTTTGGCGGACATGTGGTCAGGAAGGAGTTTGTATACAGCAAGAACGGATGCGATTCCGCCATCCAGCGCTATCCCAAGTATGGAAAGAATATACTATTGTTTAGCCGTCCCGCCAATCCCGAGGTGCGCGCCCAAATGACTATGAGTCTGAGCATGGATGAAGGTCAGACTTGGTCACAGCACAAACTGATCCACGACGGATCGAGCTTCTATTCGGATATAGTCGTTCTACCAAACAGAACTATCGGCTTGCTCTACGGGAAAGGCAAAGATGGCAGGCATGAGCAACTCCCCCATCATGTCGCGTTCGCACGATTCAACATCGAATGGCTGCAGCAGCGAGACAACACAAACCGATAAACTGCCTGTCGAACAAAGGGTTCCACAATATCTGCTCTGCCGCGCCGAATCGTGAACCCAGACGTAACACTCGCCCTTGTGCCATCCGCTCAACGTCTTCGCGGGTGCGTCAGAAAAGGACCGATTTTGGAATGCAGATCGAGGCGGCGAAGGCCTGTCCGCTGCTGGGGGGTAAGGTAGTTCCGTAAAGCCGTCGGACCGGATATTCTTCGGATGCTTCAGATTCCCAACGTTTCCTCGGACTGGCTACGTTTCGACTCTTGCTTAGGGCGTGTGTTCAAATCAGGTTTCCGTATATACTAGGCGGCAGGCCGTCGTCAACTCTCGGCAATCCGTGGGAACCTCCCGAGAGAGTTAAGGATAGTCGTGTTGTTCTATCGCGCCTGATTTCAGATTACCGAACCAATCGTGAGGAGTAGAACGTGGCCAAAATAGCAATTATCGGTGCCGGCAGTATGGTGTTTAGCACGACGCTCACCAACGACATCCTGCAAACGCCCGGGCTCGAGGGTTCCACGGTTGCCCTGATGGACCCAGCGCTGGAGAAAACGAAAAGCGTCGAAAACTACGTGAACAAGGTCATCAAGAAGAACAACCTCTCACACAAGGTCTTTGCCACGGCCGACAAGAAGGAAGCGATTCAGGGCGCCGATTACGTCATCACCACGTTTCAAATCGGAGGCATGGAAGCCTACAAGTACGACTATGAAATCCCGATGAAGTATGGCGTCGACCAGTGTCTCGGGCAGTGCGTGGGGCCCGGTGGCGTGTTCCGAGGGTTGCGAACCATCCCTGTGCTCGTGGAGCTGATACACGACATGGAAGCCATCTGCCCGAATGCGATCTTGCTGAACTACGTCAACCCGATGTGTACGTGTTCGATCGGTATGGGCATGTCGAGCGAGATCCCCTTCGTCGGCTTGTGCCACGGCATTCAGACCACGTTGGATCTAATCTCCGGCTACGTGGGCGTGAAGAAGGACGAGATCGACTTCCTGGCCGCGGGTATCAATCACATGGCGTGGTTCCTCAAGCTTGAGAAAGACGGCCAGGACCTCTATCCGATCTTCCGAGAGAACATCGAGAAGCCGGAGTATTACATTAACGACAAAGTGCGGATCGAAGTTGCCCGTCATTTCGGCTATTTCATGACCGAAAGCACCGGGCACCTTTCCGAGTATTTGTACTGGTTCAGGAAGAATCGGGACTTGCTCGACACGTACTGTGACCAACCGGCGTTTGGCGGCGCATCGGGGGCCTACTACAAGTATTGCTGCGAGATGGCGAAGAAATACGAGGAGGTGGATATACTCAGTCTTGAAAGCGGGCAGCTTGAGCCGCGAAGTATCGACTATTGTTCGTACATCATCGAGGCCCTGGAGACGGGCAAGCCGTTCCGCCTCAACGGCAACGTCATCAATCATCAAGGGTACATCAGCAACTTGCCACGCGAGGCCTGCGTGGAAGTGCCGATTTACGTCGACAAGTCGGGGTTACATCCGTTGCACGTGGGCCGATTGCCGTCGCAGTTGGCCGCCTTAAATCGCAGCAACGTCACGCTGCAAATGCTCGCGGCCGAAGCGGCCCTCACCGGCGATGGGGAGCTCGCCTTTGCCGCCGTCGCCATGGATCCCCTGACCTCGGCGGTTCTCGGTCTTCAAGAGACTCGCGAGATGGTACGAGAACTGTTCGAGGCGGAAGCCCGATGGCTGCCCCACTTCGAGGGGAAGCTGCCGAGAAAGGTCGATCTGGTCGACGTTCCCCAAGGCACCGCGGGGGTGGACGTACCGCTCGATCCCGCCCTGGCCGTGGCAAATCGATTCGGCAAGCTCGCCAGCGACTAGCCGATTAAGAACCGATTTCTGTTGATCCCGAAGGAGCAAGGAACGTGACGCCTCGCGACAATCTGCTGAGCCTTTATCGAAGAACCGGGTTCGAGCGTGCGCCCGTTCATTTCAACTTATGCCCCGAGCTGGAGAAGACTTTCCGGCGGGAGTATCCGGGAAAGGGCGAGTACGCCGAGGTGTTCCAGTTTCCCATGCAGGTGATCACCGATCCCGCCTTCCCATGGATTGCGGAGATCGAAGGGTTCGTTCCGCAGCGCACGTGGGACTACGACCTCTACTACGATTCGCCCATCGCGGACGGTGCCCGCCTGGACATCTGGGGCATTGCCCACGAGCCGGGCGGCAAGGCCGCGCATCACATGACGCGCATGCGCCACCCGCTGGAAAGACTCGACAGCCTCGAACAACTTCAGGCCTACCCCTGGCCCGATTTCGAGAAGGCCGACTGGTCGTACCTCGATACCCAAATCGCCGCGATTCATGAGAAGGGGCTCGCGGCCCAGATCTGGATGGAATGTACTATCTGGGAAACCGCCTGGTACATGCGACGAATGGAGACCCTCATGACCGAGATGGCCATGGAGGACGAGAAGGCCGTCTTCCTGCTCGA
>JABMRB010001374.1 GCA_013202865.1 Candidatus Nealsoniibacteriota bacterium
CGTCGGAGAGGCGTTCGACGTGGACGTCCGCTTCGCGGACGCAAGCGGCGCGGGCGATCCGGGGGCCGTGTTCTCGGGCTACGCCGACGTTGCGTTCGATCCGACGTTGCTCCGCATCGACGGAATTTCGTACGATTCCGACTATGCGTATCTCCGCACCGACACCATCGACAATGCGGACGGGCGGGCAAGCGGCGTGGGCGCAACCGGCGGTGCAGCAGATTTGCCGGACACGAGACTCTTGACGCTCCACTTGACCGCGCTGGCAACCGGTCCCGCGGCGCTCACGTCCGGAAGAAGTGACGAGTTGGTTTCGCAGATCGTGGTTTCCGGAAACGAAAGCGACCAACGGGAGACGACGACATTTGGCGGCCTGGAGATCACGGTGGCCGCGAGCGTCGTCGCTCGCCACGTCTTCTACGACAACTCGGCCTTCGACGACCCGGGCAAGGGACTCGGCGACGACGACGCCATCGCACCCGACAAAGAAGCGCTGCGGCCGGGTACCCCGGACGGCGCCGCCGCGGTTGCCAACTACACCAGTTACAGCCGGGGCATCAACGGGATTATGATTGACGTTGCCGGGCTGCCCGACGACTATACGCCCACCGCTGCCGACTTCGCGTTTCACGTCGGCAACGACAATAACCCGGCCGGCTGGGCCGAGGTCCTTGCCGAGCCGGCGATCACGTTACGCAAAGGTGCCGGTGTTTACGATTCGGACCGGGTGACGCTCACCTGGGGCGACGATGCCGTCCGCAACGCGTGGTTGGAAGTGACCGTCAAGGGAGAACGGTTGGGCCTGTCCGCGGACGATGTCTTCTACTTGGGCAACGCCGTGGCCGAAGCAGGCAATTCGAGCCTCAACGCGACGGTCACCACAACCGACCTGCTGCTGGCCCGGAACAACCCCCGCAGCTTGGTCTCCAGCCCTGCGGAGATCACCTTCCCCTACGACTTCGACCGCGACGGCCATGTCAACGCTACGGACGTACTCCTGGCCCGCAACAACCAGACGAGCTTCTTCAACGCTCTGAATCTGATCGACCTTTCCGATGGGGCAGAGGAAGCTCAAGACGCCCCGCTGAGTGAACTGGTTTGGCTCTCAGAATTCGATCAGGCAGCCATTCAGCGCCCGGCGGAAAAGGACGCCACCACGGATGCCATCGACAGATTGCTGGCCACGTATTGGCCCGCGTGACACGGGCCACGCGGCGCCATTCAGCAGCCCTCGTCGGCCACGTCCCCCGATCTCGACCTTTCCGTTTCAAGGGTCCGGGTAGAACTTGTTCGTTAACCAAACGACCGCCAGAGACCAGAGAGTCTGAGAGCACGGCCGAAATGGGCGATCGAGGCCGATTCTTGGTTTACAGCGGAGAGAGCGCAGCAGAGAGGCACGCGCGCGTAACCCCTTGCCACAAAGGGCGTTGGGTTCGCGATTTGCGGCGTTTGGATCAGCGCAGAAAATAAGCCCGTCGGCTTGTTTGCCGACGGGCAAGGCTCCCCGGGTCGAACGAGTTTCAAACGTTGGCGAAATCGTAAAGCGTTTCCGCACTTCGACGCCGCCAAATCCATGCTCCCATAGTGTTTAAGGTTCGGTTGGGTTTCTTGACCGAACGGGATCCAGCCACGGAAACCCCACATTCGGGCTGCCTCCTACTGGCTCATGCTGGCGATGTCAAATCCGCTGGGGCAGGACAGCAAATCGTCAAAGATCAAACTCTGGCGATACTCTCGTCGCCGTTATGTCGGCGCGATTCCGGCCACGGAAACCCCGCATTCGGGCTGCATGCTACTGGCTCATGCTGGCGACGTCAAATCCGCTGGGGCAGGACAGCGCATACGGACTCAACGGCTGCGGGATCACCACCGAGTTGCCCGCCTTGTCGTACTGCGGCGTGATCCACGGGTCGGTGAAAGTCGTGTCCGCATGTGGCTTGATCGACGTGATCTGGTTGCGGGCGTTATGCTCGCAGGTGGTTCCACTGAGTGGTTTATTTATCCCGTACGAACTGGCATCTAGCCACGATCGGTGGTGACGACAATTGCCTTCCTGGCAAACGCTTGTAACCCTCTGGTGGGGTGGGTATGCTGATTCCTGGGGCGGGTGTGGGCACCGGATGGATTCCGACGGCTTAGTGGGAGCAACCGACCTGATGGCGAAGAAGAAACGCGCGAAGCAAGCTACCAAGAAAAACGGGGCCAATCTGGGCTTCGAGGCCACGCTCTGGCTGGCCGCCGACAAGCTCCGCAACATCATGGACGCGGCCGAGTACACGCGTGTCTGCCTAGACTCACTCCGCAATTGGGAGGTGGCCGGCAAGATACGGGCACTTCGTCACCCATGGAACAATTACCGACTGTACCGACCGAGCCGACCTCGACCAACTCCTACAACAAGAGCGTCGATCAGCAGCTAGAAAACGCACCCGACGAACTCCGAACTGTCCGAGGTGACATTGTGGCAGGAGCGTCGTCAGGAAAGTTGTAGAGAAATCAACAACGACACACAGAGCGTGAGGGAGAAAAACGATGGACGTCTTCGATCTTCACCAACATGTCGTTGATGATTACGCATCGTACACCAAAAGCTTCATTCGGATTTCCGATGAACGTATCTCGCAGACCGTTCATCAAGAAATCTCCGAGGGACTGCTCTGGCCAGAGCCGTTGCTGCAACTCAACCCGTCATTTTCTCCAGGCAAGCAAATCGACGAGTTGGTCGCCGAAGGTGTGTTGCATGGAGATTGCGGTCGCATCTTTCGCATCAAGAAGAACGACAACGACGTGGGCCGCGAACTGCGGCTGCACATCCATCAAGAACAGGCTATCCGCATTGCAGCGGCAAATGAGCCGTATGTGCTGACGACAGGCACTGGGTCCGGGAAGAGTCTGGCGTACATTGTTCCCGCGGTGGACCATGTTCTTCGTACGGGAAGCGGGTCAGGCATCAAAGCCATCGTCGTCTATCCGATGAATGCGTTGGCCAACAGCCAACGTGAAGAGCTACACAAATTCTTGACGCGAGGCTTCGGTGACGGAGAGCAGCTCGTCACTTTTGCTCGGTATACGGGGCAGGAGAACGAACAGGAGCGCGAGCAAATCCTTCAGCATCCGCCAGACATCCTGCTCACGAATTATGTGATGCTGGAGTTGATTCTGACTCGTATCGAAGAGCGAAAGCTTGTCGAGCATGCAGGGAACCTGCGGTTCTTAGTGTTCGACGAGTTGCACACGTATCGCGGTCGCCAGGGTGCCGATGTCGCGATGCTGGTCCGACGTTGCCGGGAAGCGTTTCAGAGCAAGTCGCTTCACTGCGTCGGCACGTCGGCAACGATGGCATCCACAGGCGACTCGCGGGAACAAGTTCGGGTCGTCGCCGAAGTAGTGTCCCAGATCTTCGGTGAAGAGATACCCGAGAAGAACGTCATTGGTGAGACACTCTGCCGCACAACCAGCGAATACGATTTTGCGAACGAGACGGATATTGAGAAGCTGAGGGCCTGCGTTGAGTCCGACGTGAAACCAGACACAGAATACAACGCCCTTCGGGGAACACCGCTCGCGTCGTGGATAGAAGAAACGTTTGGACTCAAGAGAGAAGATGAGACCGGGAAGCTCGTTCGGCAAATACCGCAGTCGCTCAAAGGCAAAGACGGTGCTGCCGCCAAACTGGCAACGCTAACCGGATGCGGTGGCAAGCAATGTGAAGCGGCAATCCAACGATACTTGTACGCCGGTAGCGAAAGCAAGGACCCGGAGACAGAGTTCCCGCTATTCGCGTTCCGGTTGCATCAGTTTATTACCAGAGGCGACACGGTTTGGGCTTCGTTAGAAGAGGAAGACAAACGCATTGTCACGCTTCGAGGACAGCAATACGTTCCCGGCGACCGCAACAAGATTCTTCTCCCTTTGGTATTCTGTCGCCATTGTGGGCATCCGTACTATCGGGTCGACCGTCCAAGTCATGGTCAGCCAGGCCCCGTGCTGTCCCGCGAAGATTTTTCGCGGACCGTGAGCGACAATGTTGAGTCGGGATACCTTTATGTTTCTTCCGCGAATCCCTGGCCCCAAGACGTAGACGAATGGGTACACCGAGTTCCAGAAGATTGGATTGAAATAAGGCGAGGCGAACCGGCAATCAAACGCAATAAGCCGGTGCCCGAGTTGATGATGCTTGGAACAAACGGCGAGATTGACCCGGATGGGTTGCAGGTCGCGTTTGTGAAGGCTCCTTTCAAGTTCTGCCTCAATCCGGATTGCCGGGTCGCCTACAACGCTCGCCAAAGCTCCGACCTGGGCAAGCTCTCAACCATCGGTGTCGATGGTCGTAGCACGGCAACGACGATTCTGGCTCTCTCGACGATTCTCAAACTTCGCGTCGATGAGTCGCTTGAACCAGATGCAAAGAAGCTGCTGAGTTTCACAGACAACCGGCAAGACGCTTCGTTGCAGGCGGGCCACTTCAACGATTTCGTCGAAGTGGGGCTCATCCGGTCAGGGCTGTATCGAGCGATGGTTCGGCTGGGGGAGGTGGGGCTTCGCTACGATGAACTGGTTCATCACGTCGAACGAGCCCTGGATTTGCCATCTTACCTTTTCGCGAATGACCCGGAGTTACGCGGTCCCGCGCTGGAAGAAACGAGACGTGCCCTGCGGTCGGTGTTGGCCTACTACTTATACCGAGACCTGGAGCGAGGTTGGCGAGTTACGTCACCGAATCTTGAGCAATGCGGGCTGCTCGAATTCGAGTACATGGCCATTGACGACGTTGCGAATGACCAGGCGATATGGGAAGAGAAGAATGCCCATGCTGCACTCGTGGCGGCTACGCCCAAACAGCGGAAGCATGTTATCCGCATCTTGCTCGACCACCTACGACGAAGCCTAGCCGTCAAAGAGGATTCGCTCAATCTAAGCTATCAGGAACGCATCAGTGAGCAGAGTCGGCAACGGCTTCGCGAGCCTTGGGTGATGGAAGATGCACGGGACATGATCCACGCAGGCGTTGCCTGGCCGCGTGTCAGGATGGACCGAGAGAGGCAGGAAGATGTCTGCATCTCGCCTCGGAGCAACTTCGGGCAATTCCTGCGTCGTTCCGATATATTGCCGGATCTTGGCGAGCGGCTGTCGTTGGAAGACACCGCTGAAATCATTCTCAGTCTGTTTCAGTGCCTCAAGCCGTGGGGACTAGTGGAAGAAGTCCGCTCTCCGCGAGACGGCAGCCAGATACCCGGCTACCAGATACCTTCATCCGTGATGCTCTGGAAAGCAGGTGATGGTTCGAGGCCGATGTTTGACCCGCTTCGCATCACGCATCAGAGTGAAACAGAAATCGAGGGGAATCGTTACTTCATCGAATTGTACAAAGGGTTTTCCGACCTTGGTTCCGGCTTGGAAGGACGCGAGCACACGGCTCAAGTGCAGTCCGATGTTCGCCAGGAGCGAGAGAAAGAGTTTCGCACTGGGGAGCTGCCGATATTGTTCTGTTCCCCGACGATGGAGTTGGGCGTCGATATCGCTCAGCTTAATGTCGTCAATATGCGAAACGTCCCGCCTACTCCCGCGAACTATGCCCAGCGGAGCGGACGAGCCGGCCGTGGCGGGCAACCGGCACTTGTCTACACGTACTGCTCTGGGTTCAGTCCCCACGACAAATACTACTTTCGCTATCCGGAACGCATGGTCGCGGGAGTCGTGACGGCTCCCCGATTGGATCTATTGAATCGCGAACTGGTCGAGGCACACATACATGCGATTTGGCTGTCCGAGGCCAAACTCAATCTTGGCACGACGCTTGCTCAAATACTCGTTGTGACCGAAGAGGACCTTTCCTTGCCGCTGAACGAGCGAACGCAAGAGGTCCTGGCAGACGCGAGTGCGAAACTCCGGGCACAGCAGCGGGCACAACGCCTCCTTCAGAGCATCGGCCCGGAACTTCAGGAGGCACCCTGGTATCGCGACGACTGGCTCGACGATGTTCTGACGCGACTGCCACAACGGTTCGACGAGGCGTGCAATCGCTGGCGAAGCCTCTATCGTGCCGCAGTACAACAACGTCAGCATCAGAACCGAATCATCGGCGACCACTCAAGGCAACAGATAGATCGGGAACGTGCCAAGCGACTTCGAGCCCAAGCGGAAACCCAGATTAGTCTGCTCACCAATCCGCAGAATGCGTTCGAGGGTGACTTCTACAG
>JABMRB010001375.1 GCA_013202865.1 Candidatus Nealsoniibacteriota bacterium
CCCTCGGCTAGCGGTTCTTGAAGCAGACTCGCGTCTCCCCACTCCCCACTCGCCACTCGCCACTCGCCAACGTTCCACTTGGCGCGAAAGCAACGGCGAACACCACTCGCCGGCGGGGTGTCGCCCTGTCTGGGCGGCCCGGCAAATTCCGCGGTAACGGCCTATGGTGAGCTACAATTCGGGAGAGATTCTCTCGGCTGGCAAGCGGAAGCTTGGAGACCGGGAGTACATTGCATAGAACTCGTTACTCGCAGTGCGAGGCTCATCGGTCATGGCAACTGTTACTAGCCAACCCCAAGAAGGGTTGCTGGCCGCGCTGATGATGGATGAGGGGTTTCGGCCGTCTGCGCCCAGAACGATCGAAGAGACCGGGCTGAGCACGTCGTTGATCGAGTCGTTGATCTGCAAACACGTTGCCGTGGTGGGCAACAACAGCGGTCGCGGCATCTCCGATATTATCTGCCTGCCGTTTCGGATCCTCGACGACGTGCTGCAATCGCTACGGACGCGGCGGATCCTGGTCCACACCGGGTCGGCGCCGCTGAACGACTACCGCTACTGCCTGACCGACGAGGGCCGCGTGCGAGCCCAGGCGGCCGCAAGTGCCTGTGCCTACGTGGGACCCGCGCCGGTGCCGCTGATGGACTACGTGCTCTCGGTCGACGCCCAGGCGATCCGTGCCGAGGCCCCCAAACGCGAGCAACTGGCCAAGGCCTTTACCGACATCTCGGTCGATCCGGCGCTGTTCGAGAGCCTCGGGCCGGCGGTCAATTCGGGTGCCGGGTTGTTCCTCTACGGTGCGCCGGGCAACGGCAAGTCGACGCTGGCCAGGCAGATCACGAAGTGTTTCGGGCAGAATGTCTGGCTTCCGTACGCGCTGATCGAGGAAGGGCAGATCATCAAGCTGTTCGACGGCGCCTACCACGTGGCCGTCAAGGAGGACAGCGACGGGATCGTGAAGACGGCGGAATACGACCGGCGTTGGGTGCAGGTCCGCCGGCCAACGGTTGTCGTCGGCGGGGAACTGACGATGGATAGCCTGGAGATCCGCCACGACCCGCACTCCAATGTAAGCGAGGCACCGTTGCAGTTGAAGAGCAACTGCGGCTGCCTGTTGATCGACGACTTCGGGCGTCAGCGGATCGAACCGGCCGAGTTGCTCAATCGCTGGATCGTTCCGTTGGAGAACCGATACGACTTCCTCACGCTGGCCACCGGCAGAAAGCTCCAGGTTCCCTTCGAGCAGTTGATCATCTTCTCGACGAACCTCGAGCCGGCGGATCTGGTCGACGAAGCCTTTCTGCGGCGGATTCCGTATAAGATCGAGATTGCCGACGCCTCGGAAGAGGAGTTTCACAAACTGTTCAAGATCTACGCCAGATCGTCTCAATGCGAGTACCGCAAGGAGGTAGTCGACTATCTCATCGAGACGCACTTCCGTCCGCTGAGCCGTCCCATGCGGCGATGCCAGCCGCGGGACCTGCTCAGCCAGATCGGTAATTACTGCCGCTACAACGATTTGCCGATGGAAATGCGGCCGGAGTATTTCGACCACGTCGTGAAGAGCTACTTCACCGTTGTTATTGGGGAGAAATAGCGACGCGCAAATGACGACGGGGAAATGACGAAGCACGAATGACGAATGACGAAGGAAATTGCGAAGCACGAATGGCGAATGACGAAGAACGAATGACGAACCGTGGCATCGTTGCCACTTGTCTTCTTTTCGTCATTCGTGCTTCGTCATTAGCTATTGAGAAGTGGATCCCATGACGTCCTTGACGAACAAACCGGCCGAAGTCGTTGCCGGCTACACCGTGAGCGAGCGGATTGGCGTCGGTGGCTACGGCGAGGTCTGGAAGGCTGAAGCTCCCGGTGGACTGACCAAGGCCATCAAGTTCATTTACGGATGCCTCGACGACGAACGGGCGGTCGGCGAACTGAAGGCACTCAACCGGGTCAAGGAGGTCCGCCACCCGTTCCTGCTCTCGCTGGAGCGGATTGAGGTCATCGACGGGCAACTGCTGGTGGTCACCGAACTGGCCGATTCCAGTCTGACACAGCGGTTCCAACAGTGCCTCGACTCGGATCTGCCGGGCATCCCCCGCGAGGAACTGCTGATCTACATGCACGACGCGGCCGACGCGTTGGACTACATGAGCGAGAACCACTCATTGCAGCACCTCGACATCAAACCGGAGAACCTGCTGATCGTCGGCGGGCGGGTCA
>JABMRB010000024.1 GCA_013202865.1 Candidatus Nealsoniibacteriota bacterium
CCCGCCCGAATCGTGTCGGATCGGCTGCGCTGGAGGTTCTCCGTCATCTTTCCGCCGACTTCCTTGTAGTAGCCGCGGAGGATTTTCGGAATGTCGGTATATGTCGCGTCGACGTCGAACACCGGTCTCCCCTTGACGTAGTACAACAACTCTTGCCGAATCGCCATCCAGTTCTTCTGGGTGCCGTAGCCCCGTTGGTTTCGCATGGTGATGAAACTTCGCGGTGCAAACGGCTGATCTCGCATCATCACCATGAAATCGGGCAACGGCTGAAACCCGTCGTTCTGATCGGCACCGAGCCACACGTAGAACGACGCGTCCGCTTCGAGCACCTCATCGGTGATCGCGACCCACTGCCGACACCAGTCGATGAACTCGCCGACGGACCGCCGCTCGAAGACCGCCAGATTGTACGGCGGGTCGTGAATCGCCAGTTGAGCCCGCCGGCCGGTCGTCAACTCGCCGATGGTTGCCGGATCCGTCGCGTCGAGACAGCCGACGCGATGCCCTGACACCTCGTCCTCCCAAACCTCCCCGGGCCGCAGCCTGCAGTGGGGAAGCAGACGCTCGCGGAGTTGCGGCGCCGTGTCGAGTCGTGGAAGCGGATTGTTCCTCATGGATCGTGCGTCCTTGCCGGAAATGTCTCTTGTCCGGCCAACCACCGATTGCAGCCGCGTGCGGGCCGTCCCCTGGCAGCTTGACTCATCATACCACGTTTCCGTTTTCACCACAGCCCGACGAGAGACCGCAAAAAGCAGGGAGTGGGTGGCCCCGACGTTTCTTCCGCAGCAGGCGTGGCCACTTCAATACGTGTTTTCGGAAAAATGTCGGGGTGACGAAGTCACAAGAGAAGCGGTGTTGATGCCCGATCTCTTGTGACTGCGTCACCCACCCGCGTTTCAGAACGATAACCGCCCCTTCCTCTCGTACTCCTTGAGGGTCCACTTCGCATCGAATGATCCCGGCCCATCACCATCTCGCAGCTTCTCTAAAGCCACCCGTGCAGCATCCGGTGCCCACTCCAGGCTATGGGCTGCCGCCCAGAGTCGAACGTGGGGATTGTCATGAGACATCAATCTCGCAATAGCGTCCCTGCCCGCTTGCGTCTGGCGCAAAACCACGTAGTGCGATGTCAACTCATCGACGCACTCGTTGGCCGCCGCCGCAACTGGATGGCTTGTGCCTCGTGCCGCCCCACAGTACGCACGCACTACACTGTCCAATTTGCACATTATGTTCTCTTTCGCGGGCGGCCCTGTCGTGGGGAATCATCTGGGCCACCCACCATCGAGGAGCCCAAAATGCCCTTCCCACGCCCTCATTACCCTCCATAATCACCTTTCTACCCTTTTGACCTCGAAAACTCAACCGCCGCGATGCCGACCGCCTCTGCCCGCCGAATGGCCCGCATGCTATTGGCTCTCGATTCCGTCAGACGTTCCCTTCCTTACGTTTCGCTTCGATCGCGTCGCCCGCCAGATCACAAGAGCGAGCAGCAAGACAACGCCCACACCGAGAAGCAACTGCGAAGTCCTTCGACCGGATGATCCGCCTGTTCTGCGGCGCCAATCGCTTCCATTGTGCTGTCCAACAAGTCGCATCGTGCGAGTGATCTTCTTGATCTCTTCGAGTTGCTTGACATTCGGAGCATGCATGAACGCATGAAGCATCAGGTAATCGTCGATCTCCTCCAGTGGCCGGATCGCCTCCAGGGAGATTCCATCGCCGTCTGCATACTTGAACCAATCGGCGTTTCTGCCAAGCAGTGTGCCACCGACCTTCTCCCATTTCTTTCCCTGAACGCCCTGCTGTTTGTGCTGGTAGTTTGGATGGCCGCCAACGTAAACGCCGATAGCTGGTGAAGTCTCGCCAAACGGCACGATCTTCCGGAAGCGATGAACGAGGAAATCCGGGCCATGTTGAACGGTGGCGACGTAGTTCTCCGGAAGGTCGATGGCCAGACCCCCGGTTTGCGAATAGACGTCTAGCTGACAGGTCCTCGCCGCCGAATCGAGACGCTTGGTTCCCGGTGCAAGGGTTTTGAGGACACGAGAGAATAACGCCCGGACCTCTTCCAAGTCTTTCGCTGCCGGGCCGTTCGCATACGCGAACAGCGATTGGACTGTGCCGTCACTATGGACGACCCAGGCGGAAACAACGGCGATGGCTTCATCATTCGTATCAATAGGGTCGGTGTCCGTTTGGTACACGCGAAAGCCGTCTTCTTCTACGATGAGAGAACTCCTGGCTGTACGGCCCTCTTCTTTCACCTCTTGGTCCAGCTTGCGGACCTGCGATTCAAAGTCCTCGCCTGCGGTGGTGAAGGTCTCGTTGGCCATAAGGACCAGACGCATATCACCCAAGTCGAATACCACCCTGGTTTCCTCTTCCGCTGATTCGTCCGCCCCCATGAGGCTTCTGCCGCGCGCCTCGATCTCTGCGTCCCGGGGCATCCGCACGCGAAGACGGTCTCCGAGCAACGGAACGGGCCGCTCCGCGAGTTCCAGATCCGCGAGTTCTCCGGCGTGGGTCGGCAGGCATAAGCACAACACTGTTAGGGTCGATAAGGAACGTGACAGCATTGTTCTCTCCGCGGGGCGACGAAGTCACAATAGAGGAGCCGAATTCTACTCATCTCCTCGGAAGGTCTTCCAGAGGAAGTTGCCTGCCATCGCGCCGCCGACGATACCAGAACTCATCAACATCCCGAAGATTTCCAGGGTGGTTTCTCCAAGTAACATCAGGGCCATTGCGCCGCCGGCGCAGGCCAAGCCTCCGACAATTCCGCCCGGATTCAGGTTGAAGTCCTTTGGAATCATTCAGCTTGCGCTTTGAGTCAATCGACTTGCCATCTTCAGACGCGACGGTTGGCAGCCGTCCCCAACCCAAAATGCCCTTCCCAACGCCCGCATTCCCCTACATAATCCCCTTTCTACCCTTTCGACCTCCAAAACTCAACCGCCGCCATGTCCATCGTCCCGACCAGACCGCAGCAGCAATCACCGGCTGTGGAGACGTTTTTGCTCGGGCGGATCGGCTTTGAGCGGTGCTTGCAGTTGCAGCAGAGGCTCGTCGAGCAGGTCGGCGGGCGGGACGATGGGCAGATTGTGGTGCTGTTGTGTGAGCATTCGCCGATCATCACCGTCGGCCGGGGCGGGTCGCCGGGCGACGTCGCCATGCATAGCCGCACGCTGCGGGACCGGCAGATCGACGTCCGATGGGTCAACCGGGGTGGCGGGTGCCTGGTCCACTGCCCCGGGCAATTGGCCGTCTACCCGATTGTGCCGCTGCAATGGCACGAATTCTCCGTCGGCGAGTACCTGCAACGGTTCCAGGCCGCTCTGATGGAGACGCTCGACACGCTAAACATGCCGGGCCATGCCCCCGCAGGGCGGTTTGGCGTGTGGGGCCGCACCGGGCAACTTGCCGCGGTGGGTGTGGCGGTGCGTAACTGGGTGACCTACTATGGGGCCTACGTGAACGTCAGCCCCCCGATGGGCCTGTTTCGGCTGGTCGAGACCGACCCCGAAGACCAGACCACGATGAGCTGCCTGCTGGCCGAACGCCGTGGACCCGCTAGAATGACTGCGGTTCGAGCTGCGATTGTGGGCCATTTGGCCGAAGCGTTCGGCTGCGAGCGGTATCATTTACATACGGGGCATCCGTGGTTGCGGCAAACAGAACATCGCCGTGCCGGCGGTTCGTAGTGACCCGATTTATCGGGTTCCGCTCCGCAGAACCGCATGAATGCGGTCACTACAAACAACATCGCCATGCCGGCGACAGCTAAACGTGAAATGGCAATGCACAACGTATCCCCCGAGTCCCGAGCCCCCAATCCCCAGTCCCCAGCCCCCGGCCCCGATTCCCCCACTCCCCACTCCCCAC
>JABMRB010001376.1 GCA_013202865.1 Candidatus Nealsoniibacteriota bacterium
TACTCGTAGTATCCGAACTCGTACCATTTGCCGTCGGGCATCTTCTGCAGGAAGATGCTGAAGTTGTGCATGTGGTACTTCTCGAGCAAGTCGCGCACACCCGGGTGATCGTCGGCATGCAGCCGTTTGTACTGGTCGATCACGTCGGATTTGAGCCCGATCACCATGCCGACCCGTTTTACCTCTTTGGGTTGTTTCACGGCGAACCCGGCAGAGAATGCAATGACGCCAATCAACAACGCAACGGTGCAGAGTCTTGAAGTACGCATGATAGGTTGCTCCATGTTCGGGTTTGATCAACTGGCGCGACCACCGGTCGCGGCTTTATTGTGCGGCTCGGTGCCAGAGGGACTGCCAGTAGTCGCGGTCCAATGCGTAGACGTCTACTTTTGCGTCGTCGGGGTGATCGGGTGGGAGGATGCCGTAGTGGCGTAGCTCGCGGAGGTATTGGGGGCGGGGGAGGAAGCCGGGCATGTCGAATCGCTTGATCGAGGCGAGATTCTCCTTGCCGGCGGCGGCCATCGACACGAGCGTCTGGTAGTCGGCGTCGGTCGTGTCGGCGAAGACGGCGGCCGGCTTGTCCGCTTTGTCGCGGCAGAGGCCCAGCCCGCCCGCGGATTTCGATAGCGGGGCCAGCACCAAGAGCGATTTCTCAGGACGCGAAAGATTGAAGACAATGTGCCGCGATAGTGGTAGCCGGGGGTCGTTGATGCTGAACCGCCAGAAGGAGATACCCCGTTCGTCGCTGAGCGATTTCGGCAGCACCTTGTGGCCCGTGTGACACGAGGCACAGCGACGGCCGATCACCTCGGCGCCGGCCTTGGTCGTCGGCCAGTTGTTGTCGGTGTTGACCAGATTGTTCTGCAGGTAGCCGCCGATCGATCCGCACCCCAGCGCGGCGTACGTGCCCGGGTACGGGGCGCCGACCTCGATCCACAGCCGCAGCATCCGCTTCTGGTGCTCGGTCGCTTTAACGCCGAAGTGCGAGCCGTCGAGCATCTTCAGCACGCGGCTGCCGCCGGAGCCGAGCACTCGCGGGGCGTAGTTGCTCTTGGCCAGATCGCGGCCGTCGACGAAGAGTTGGCGGACGGTCATCGTGAAGTACGCATGCGAGAACATGGGCCCGTGGTCGCCGGTCAGTGCAACGTTACCCGCGTAGGGGCCGCCGCGGGCCGTCTTCTCGTAGCCGTGGCAATCGACGCACAGTTTGTCGAGGACCGGCTGCACGTCGCGGGGGAAGTCGAATACGTCGGGGCAGTCGGTGATCGGCTCGATCTCGCTCGGCCGGCGATTCAGCGCCATCAGGTTCGCCCGGGGCAGGAAGCTCTCGGTCCGCTGCTCGTGGCACCCGACGCAACCGGTCACCTCGCCCGGCTGAACCGTCAGGAAGCTCTGCATCCGCTTGACCGACAGGTCGTTCTCGTCCAGCGCGATCAGGAACAGGCTGCGCAGCGCGGGCAGTTCGAGATGGGCCGACCCGTCGGGCTCGACCGGCACCGTGCCGACGACCCGTTCGAGCGTGAACGAACCGCCGTACGTCAACGGGTCCATGCCGCCGGTGAAGTTAATCGGCTTGGGCAACGACTCCATCACCAGCAGCTTCTTGATATCGCCCCGCTTGATGCCCTGCATGTTGCGGCCCTTGTAGACGTCCATCAGTACCAAAGTGCCGGTCTCCTGGGTGCGATCGGACCGCGGCGGGATCACGCGTTCTCGTTGGCGGCGGATCACCGGGCGGGGCTCGTGGCATTCCAATCCGGCGGCGGCCTCCTCGGGGCTGACCTGGTGGATCTCGACCTCGCGGCCGACGGCGTCCAGCAGCACGATCTGCCGGCCCTTGGCGGCCATGAAGGTGTTCTCGGAGAAGGCCCAGGGGTCGCGATGTTTGCTGCTGCCGGGGACCCGCGTGGCAGAGCTTCGATCGTCGGGGCCCTTGCGGGGATCGACCACCGTCATCACGCCGTCGTGCTCGTTGCTGCCGTGGCCGGGTGAGAAGATGGCTAGCACCTTCTTCGTGTCGGGGATCGGCTTGGCGTCGATCATCACGATGCCCGGGTGCATGTTGCCGTAGTAGATCATCTGCCCAGTGCCGTCCGGGTTGGTCGTCCAGAGATGGTGGTAGTCGACCTGCGATCGGTCGACGTACTCCCATCGCTGGTAGAGGATCCGTCCGTCGGGCAGGACCCAGGGTGTGTTGTCGTGCTCCGGGTTGGCAGAGAGTGGGTGGATGTTGCGGCCGTCCGAATTGCAGCGGTACAGCACGGCCACCTTGGTCAGCCAGCACTGCACGTAACGTTTGCAACGGCTGGA
>JABMRB010001377.1 GCA_013202865.1 Candidatus Nealsoniibacteriota bacterium
CCTCGCGCCCCATAATCAAGCCCCACCAGCCGGGTCTGACTTGCAACGCATCCAAGGGTGCGGAAAATGGGCCTAGGTGTCCAACGTAGACGTGTGACGCATCCACATTACCAAGGTGAACGAATTCCGCTGCCCCGCCCGCTCCTACCCGCAGGATGCCGGCGACCATTCTCTGACCCGCCTCGAGAACGACGTGACCTTGTCCTGATCCTCCCGGATGACCGATTCCGAGGTCGTTGAACTCGATCTTGTCCCCCAAGCCGGTGACCTGATTGACTCGCACCCGGCCACCCAATTCCTTCGGCTCCGACAAGAGGTCCGACTCGACCACCAGTCGATCTGCAATGAAGAACCCGTCAAGTATGAGATCCGGCCATCCCTCCGTGCCGATGCGGAAGGTACGATCTTCGGCGTTGAATGTTCCCGATACTCCCGATACGTAGAGCGTGTCAACTTCCAGTGTTCCGCCAATCCAGTCGAACGTGCCGTAGCCAACGGTCACGTTGGGCGCGGAAAGAAGGCCTCCTCGCATTTGATAGTTGCCGAACCCACGAGGGCTGGCACCAACTTCGAGCACCTGGTTGACGGCGAGTGTGCCCGCGGTATGCGTTATAGTCGCTCTGCCGTGGTCTCCAACCACAATACGGTCGACGGATAGCAGTCCGCCGTCAAGGTCCAGGTGCCCCGTCGTAGCGTCATCTGGCGCAAGAGTCACCACGGCCGCTTGAATAGTCCCTGAAGGTACGGCGATGTTACCCGCGCAGGCAATTTCTCCCACAGCCGTCAAGCTGCCCCCGTCGACGTACAGTTCCGCCGTCTCCGACATAAGCACGTTTCCGCTCTGAGCAGCCGAATCGACGACGACTCTCCCTACACTGCTTCGATCGAGGTAAACGGTGTCGCCGCTCTCGGGGGTTTCCCTAGAGACCCAGTTTGTCGGATCGGCCCATCTTCCACTGCCCGCGGCCCACCATCCGAAATCGTCAAAGGCACAGACGTACTCCACATTGTGCATGGCCGGGCTCGGGGCGTAGTTGAGCGTGAGATCGTTTCCCGATGATGAATAGCTATACCACGGGAAGTCGCCGCCCGAGTCGTTGTCGGAATCGGCGACCCGAAATCTCCGGCTCTCGGTATCAATCGCATATACCGTAAGAGCGTGGCCTACCGATTCCCCCTCTTCGAAGATGCCGATACCGACGGGGCTACCGTGTCGCAATGACGCCGCAATGTAGTCAAGCGGATCCACCCAGGCGAAGTCCGTCCGGTCTTTCATCAGAACACCGAAGTCACGAAGATCGCTTCTCTTTTCGAGGCACCAGTGCTGCAAACCCGGTTGTCCGAAGGCAAAATGCTCCTCTGTTGAGTTGCCTCGAAAGGGCCCACCGATGCCGTGTGTATACGCCCATTGAACATACTTGTCGACATCCTCGCGATATCGTGCCATGTTTGCGGCCGAGGCGATCCAGCAACTGTTGTCAGTTTGCCAACGGTAATAGGCAGGATCGTAGGGGCCACCTTCGCTCGGTATTTCTCGAGCGAGCGTTTCGTACTCGATCGGATCGAACTTACCATTTCGTGGATTAAGATCCTGGTAGAATGTCCCGGAGGCTATGCCATCCGCGTTTCGCACGAACGGATCCTTAGCGCCAGGGAAGTCGTCGCGGAGTTGAGCGTGATTTCCCTTGTCTTGGTCAAACCACTGTCCTGGCAGTGCAATGACCTCTGCGTGGCTGGTGCATGGAATTATGACAGACAACACAGCTACGAGAATGGCGATATGGTGCATCTTTAACGGCTCCTTTGCCTTACGTAGAAAGCGAAACTCAACCCGGCATTCGCCAGTTAACGTCAGCGCAAGGTAGATCCAGCCTGACGATGTTGAAGCCCGAGGATCGCACCCAACAAGAAACGCCACCCTTGCAGATGGCGGTATTGGTTGGACGCGGTTGTTGCCTACTGGTTAGAAAGGCGGGACGAAAGCGTGGGTCACACTCCCTATCGTAGGCAGGCCGTGATGCCTGTGTCAACAGTTCAGCGGTGGGAGGCTGGAATTCGGGGCAAAACGGCTCTACAGAGGCGGAACTGGCGAAATCCAGGCCCAACCGGGGGGGCGGTTGCCGGGCCAAGCGGTGGCAGAGACCGGTCGTGCGTCGAGCCGCCGGTGATGCCCGACGGCCCGGCCGGATCGACGTGGTCATGCAGTTCGCCAAGCCCGACGCCTCGTTACGCCGCCGGCTGATCGCGCAGCGGTGGCACGCCGACATCCTGGCCGGCATCGACGTCGGCACCGTAGTCGACGAGACCGACGGGCTGAGCTTTGCGGAACTGGAGGAGGCCAAGAAGCTCTTGGTAATGCACTACATGGAGACCGGCCGTTGGGACTGGCCCCGCGTTAGCCGCTCGCTACAAGAGCGTGCCGCCGGCGCCCGGTCCGAACGACCGATCGGTTTCCATCGCAACAACGAAAAGAGCCCCACCGTCGAGCAGCCGGCTTTGGGGGCGTGTGCGAGATAGGGTTCCAGGAACCGTCTATTAACGTGGCAAGAGAGCAGCAAACCAAGGTTCCCGACACCTTTTCTGTTTCGCTGGCGTGACGGGCCTTGCTGTGGTAGGGTGTGGGCGTGCGGACAGACGGGTCCGCGAATTCGGACACGTGCAGCACCGGCCGGTCCGATCGCGTACCGATCCCCTCAACCACGCAAGGACAAGACATGACCCAATCGAAAGACCCCTCGAACGTCACTCGCCGTCGATTCCTTCAACGGGGCGGCGCGATTGCTGCGGGCGCGGCCGTGCTCGGCGGTGCGACGCCTGCGGTCCATGCGGCGGAAGATAATACGATTCGCCTGGCGCTGATCGGCTGCGGCGGACGCGGTAGCGGGGCGGTGCGCGACGCGCTGTCGGTCCCCAATGCCGGGCCGATCAAGTTGTACGCGATGGCCGATCTGCTTGAGAAACGTATGGCCGGGTCGCACAAGGCGCTGAAGCAGAAGTTCGACGCCAAGGTCGACGTCCCGCCGGACCGGATGTTTCTCGGCTTCGACGCCTACCGCGATGCGATCGACCTGTTGCGGCCCGGCGACGTGGCGATGTGTACCACGCGGGCTTACATCCGGCCGACCCACGTCGAGTACGCCGTCAGCAAGGGGATCAACGTCTTCATGGAGAAGCCGTTTGCACCCGATCCGGGCGGCCTGCACCGGATGTTGCAGGCGGCCGAAGAGGCGGACAAGAAGGGCGTGAAGATCGCCGCCGGTTTGCAGTGCCGTCACTCCCCGGCTCGGCAGGCGCTGATCGACAAGATCCGTAGCGGCGAGATGGGCGACATCCCGCTGGTCCGCGCCAACCGACTCGGCGGCAACCGGTGGCTCAACGACCAGGGTGAAGACGCCGCCGACCTGATTAGCCAACTCCAATTCGGCAAGATCCACCTCTTCTGGATCGGTTCCGGGCACATGGTCGACAACCTGATCCACCAGATCGACGAGTGCTGCTGGATCAAGGACG
>JABMRB010000137.1 GCA_013202865.1 Candidatus Nealsoniibacteriota bacterium
GACGACTCGGCGGGTTCGGTCGGCGTGGCTACTTCTGCCTCCTCCAGCACCCCGGCACCGAAGCCCTTGGCGGGCCGTCTCTCCCTCCTGGCGGGTCGTTTCTTCGCCGGGGCGGCCGGTTCTTCCGGAGCCGCGGTGGGCTCGCTCTTGGCCGACGACTCGGCGGGTTCGGTCGGCGTGGCTACTTCTGCCTCCTCCAGCACCCCGGCACCAAAGCCCCCGGTAGGCCGTCGCTCCTTCTTAGCAGGCCGTTTCTCCGCTTTGGCGGCCGGTTTCTCCGCTGGCGCGGGCGACTTGGAAACGGGCTCTTCCGTCGCCTTCGGCTCGGCCGAAGGCGCAACGCCCAATTCGTTGGCCAGATCATTCCAACCGGAAGCCGCTGGCTTCGGCCGGGGCCGTTTCGCTTCGGCGGCCTTCACTGGCTCCTCGGGCGGTGTAGCAACCGGCTTGGGGGGCGGCTCGGGAGTCGGTTCCGGTTTCGATTCCGACTTGGCACCCAGGTCCGAGGCCAGCGAGCCCCAATGGTCTGACTTTTCGACGTCGCTCATTTTCTGTAAACTCTTCTGAATATGAAACTTACGGCGACTCACGGCCGCCCGATCTTACTCCAATCGCTTCCCGACACGACCAGTATAGGGTTTTCCAGCCAGCGAGGGAACCCGACCGGCAAACCGCCCTGCACACCCCACGGCGGGCGCGAATCCACAACGCTTCCGAGTGACATCACAATGATTTCAGCAATCAGAGTGATAGCACTGCTGTAATGCCCGGCATGTCGAATCGGCTGCATGCACCACGAACGGTCTCGTCCGTAACTCCATAGAGATAGACCGTTTACGTCGATTCCCGTCGTTTTCGTCCGCTTTTCCCACTTGCCGGCATGCCGTTCGCGGTGACATACTTAGACCGTTTTGGTAAACCTCCGACAAATACCACGAAGGAGAGCGTTATGGCTACCGGCAAATACCGTCGTGGGCAGTACTTAGTGGGGCGAATCGCATTGTCGATCGCCGTGACCGGCGGCATGCTCCTCGGCCTGGCGACCCCGAGTATCGCGCAAAGGCCCGGGACATCGGCCTCTTCGATGCGCGTTCGCACGCCTGCGGCAGCCCGTGGCGCGTCGCGATCGGCACCATCGAGACCATCGCCTGCGGCAAGTCGTCCCGCGCCGCGACCGGCACCTTCACGGCCAACCATGTCGCGATCGGCACCGTCGAGACCATCGCCTGCGGCAAGTCGTCCCGCGCCGCGACCGGCACCTTCACGGCCGACCATGTCGCGATCGACACCGTCGCGACCAACCATGTCGCGACCGACCATGTCACGACCGACACCGTCCGTATCGCGCCCCCCCGTATCGCGACCAACGCCCCCGCGATCGTCCGTATCCCGTCCCACGCCACAGATCACACGGCCAGCCCCGGCGATCGCACGCCCGGCCCCGAGAGTAACCGCCCCTAGTCCGGTGCCGCGACGTTCGACGCCGACACCGTCTAGACCGAGCCCGACGACGACCCGTTCGGTTCCAAACCGGCCGTCGTTGCCGGCGGCTGCACCCTCCCGGCCCAGTATGTCCGATGTCCGTGAGCGGCTATTGCAACGCACCCGCCCGACACCAACTGCGCCGACGGCATCTCGCCCGGCCTCTTCACCACCAATGACCCTGAACCGCCCACCAAGCGTGAGAGGCGCCACGTCAACCGTAAGACCAAGCACGCCAACCGTAAGACCAAGCACGCCAACCGTAAGGCCAAGCACGCCAACCGTAAGACCAAGCACGCCAACCGTAAGGCCAAGCACGCCAAGCGCGAGACCGACGGCGCCGAATGCTTCGAGGAACGCAACGAATCCGTCCGTGACGCCGCCGACAACTCCATCTGCCCGCCCCAGTCTGAGCGACATTCGCCGACGGTTGAACGAACACGCCGGTTCGAGACCGACCACGCCGAACACCGCGCCGACGGTGCCAAGCACCAGACCGACGGCGCCGAGTACCAGGCCGACCGCGCCGAGTACCAGACCAACCGTTACGAGAACCAGACCGACAGTACCAAGCACGAGACCGACCACGCCGAGTACCAGACCGACCGCTCCACGGACGGTAACCAATCCGCATGTGACTCCATCGACCCGGCCCGACCTGGCCGAGATTCGTCGGCGGATCCTCGAGCGGCAAGCGAATCCGGCCTCGCGACCCGCGACCGGTGCATCGACCAACCCCCGTGTGCCCGGCACACCCGGCACCGCGACCAATCGGCCCCGGCCCGGCTCGCCGACTTCGCCGCAACGGCCCCAGTTGAGCGGCGCGGGCAATCGAGACCTCCCATCACGTCGGCCTGGCGGTGCGGCTTCGGGGCCATCTCTTCAGCGACCGAACCTCACGCGTTCGCCCGGCAATGCGGCCCGGCCGTCGGCCGGTCATGGGCCAAGACCACACTCGACGCTCTCGCAGGCGGAAATAGCAGCCCGGGCAAAGAACCGGTTCCCCGACCGCCTCAAGGCCGGGCAGCTCGATCATGTGATGCGGGGGCCCACGGCCAAGAAGTTGCAGCTATCCCAGCAGTATCACGCCATGCAGAAGGGCGACGTCGCTCGGCGGCTCAACATCCAGCACCACACCGGCAAAATGGTCGGTGCCAAGGCGAACCTGACGATCGGTCGTGCCGGCATCCATGGCCACGCTTCGCCCGCCCGGCTGCCGCATAACTACTATCAAGGACGGATCAGCCCGCACTACACGGCGAGCGCCTTCAAGCTCCACTATTGGGGACACCGTTCCTTCGCCGGATCGCACTGGTATCCCCACTGGACACCCTGGGTGAGCTGGGCATGGCACTACAATTGCCATTCGCTCTGGGACCCGAGGCCCGGCTGGTGTCGGCCGGTCGTCTACATGCCTTGCCACCACTGGACCTGGTATCGATCGCCCGTCTGGATCTCGCTGCCGGTAGTGACGGCGGGCACGTGGGTCGACGTGCAACCGGTCGTTATCGTCGACAAGTTCGACTTGCAGATGCTGGCCGTACGGCTGGTCGACCCGGGGCACCCCGACGAGAAGCTGGGGCCCCGTTATCGCGTCTGGCTCCGCAACAACAGCGACAAGCCGATCGTGCGGCCGTTCGACGTGCTGCTGCTGGCCGGCAACGGCAAGGAACTGGCCCAAGGCGCCCAGCAGGCCGGCGTGCGGGTCACTTCTATCGAGGCGGGCGACGTCCAGGCGGTCGACATCCGGCTGCCGATCGAGGCCTACTCGATGGGTCGCGATGCACTCGGGCAGCCGACCCCGTTCGAGACGCTCCACGTGATCGTCGATGCCAATCGCGAGATCGCGGAGACCTCCGAGACCAACAACGGCGTCCAGGTCGCCCGGGCGGAGATTCCGCTGGTCGATCCGGCCGCCTTCGAGGTGGAGCCGATCCAAGCGACCGTCGGCGGCGAAGTGCTGTTGGCCGGCGAGGGGTTCGGGCCACGCCCCGGCCAGTTGCTGGTCCATCTCGGCGAGTTGGAGCTGGAGGGCGAGATCCTCGGCTGGTACGACCTGGGCGTGCGGGCGACCCTGCCGAACCTGCCGCTGGCCGCACCGACCGCAGCCGAACTGATCGTGATTCGCGGCGACGGCGTAGCGGCCAACCCGGTAAAAATCACCATCTCGCCGGTAAAAGGCCCGGCAATTCAGTAAGTCGCCATAGAAAAAGCCCCGCCAGTGATGAGCATCGACCGACGGGGCTACCAGGGGGGAAGGCCATTATCTGCAATGGGCATACGGAGTGCAAGTGGGGGCAGTCAAGGATTGTGGGGCGGTAGCTGGATTCGCAAGAATTCAGCTACTACAAGTCGCCCCAAGCACCTATCGCGATCAGCAGATCGACGGTGGCATCCGGCGCCGCTCGGCCGGTCTCTTCGGACGAGTGCGAGAAGGTCGAACTCAAATCGATCAGCCACGGGGCCAGCGACAACTCGTACACGTCTAGCCCGAGCGGAACGCCGTCGGCAGGATCAGGCGGACCGATCGCGTTGCCGTATTCTATCGTGGTGGTGACCAATCCGAAGACGTTGGTGTTGTCGAGCACGCCGGTCACGAGTTCCGAGGTGGTGCCCCAGGCGTAGATCGGCACGTTGACGCCCGTATGGCCGCCGGTCGACCAGGTCACCTCGGGTGCGAGGCCGGGCCCGTTGTCGGCAACGACCTGCATCCCACCCGTCTCGTGATCGGCCGTGACGATCAGCAGCGTGTCGGTCCGCCCGTTGGCCCACTTCAGAACCGTCTCGACGCTTCGGGCGAACTCGGCCGTCTCGCGGACGCTCCGCCGGACGTCATTGGCGTGCCCGGCATGGTCGATCCGTCCGCCTTCGACCATCAGAAAGAACCCGTCCGGATCGTTGTCCAGCACACTCAACGCGGCGGCCGTCATCTTGGACAGGTGCGGCAGGTCGCCCAGCCCGTCGTATTCGTAGGGCATGTAGCCGCTGCCAAATTGGCCGGAAACCAGCGACATGCCAAGCGTATCGAGCGTGGCCAATCCGATCGCGTCTTGAACCACCGTGTAGCCGGCCGCCGCGGCGGCGGCGACCGTCATCGAACCGCCACCACCGCCAAAGATCACATCGGGCCGGGTTTGACCGAGTAGATCGCCGGCGATGTCGGCCGTGTGGCCGCGGCTGACGGCATGGGCCCCGAAGGCACCGGGCGTGGCGTGGGTGATGTTGGTGGTTGTCACCAGTCCGGTCGCCTTGCCACGGTCGCGAAGGATCTCCAGCGCGGTGGTCAGTTCCGATCCGTCGCCCGGGATGGCCGTGCTGATCACGCCGTTGCTGACCTTCTGCCCGGTCGCCATGGCCGTGGCGGCAGCGGCCGAATCGGTGATCGTCGAGTTGGCCGAGTGGGTGGTCATCTCAGCCTGATGAGGCAGGTCGTCGAAAGCGATGTGCCCGCCGAGATACATTCGCCCGGCCTCGACCTGTTCGAACCCCATGCCGTCGCCGATCATGAGGATCACGTTGGTCAACTTGGCGTCGAGCAGGGTCCGCGATTCCAGCGGCTCGAAGGCGAGCGTCCTGAACCGGGTGCAACGCGTGTTCAGCCTCATCGGCGTAGCGACGCAGCGGAGTGTACGGTCATCGGACGGCAACTTCACAAGTACCCCTTCGGCAAATACTGCCGCACGCACGCCACGGCAACAGAAACGCTAGAGAAGCGAATTACCGACGTACGCCGGATCTACCAAAGTATAGGCCATGGATTCCGTAGCCGGATTCGCAAGAATTCGGTCGCCACGGTCGCCAGACCGTGGGATTTCCGCAAAGCAGTAGGACGGATTTCCAATCCGCCACCAAGGTTCGTAGTGACCCGATTTATCGGGTCCCGATTGCCGAAAC
>JABMRB010001378.1 GCA_013202865.1 Candidatus Nealsoniibacteriota bacterium
ACCGCGTAAATCCACCCACGTGAACGCTTTCAAGAACAACGGCAGGTCGGGATGCTGGGGCGCTCCCGGCAGCAGCACGGGAATGACGGGCAACTTGCGCTTGACGAACTCACTTAGACACGCCCGCATTTCCGGTTCTTCCCACGGACCGAGCCCCGCCGGGCCAAACATCACGACGGCCGTCTTCGTGGTTTGAATGATATCCTCTAATGCCTCTTGCCACGGCCGCCCCGGCACCAACTCCCGCTCGTCCAGCCACGGCCGCAGCCCGCGCGCCACGAGTGCATCGGCCAACTGGCGGACGATCGGCTTGTCTTGGCTGTTGTGGCTGAGGAAGGTATCGAAGGTTGTCGTCGAGAGCGCGTCCTGTTCGTTGTGAGCTGTCGCATCCGTACGTCCGGCTTCGCCGGACGTTGAATGGCCCGAAATCTCGCCGTTTTCGTTGACTGCAAATGGCAGTTTCGATAGAAGCCAATCAATCGCTTCTACACAGACGGTCGCAGGGTCGTCGATCCAGTGCCGCCCCCCGCTCTTTGATTGCACATGCGATGACCGGACACCCGTTGCCAGATACGCGACTAGCGCAAGTTGGTCGGGATAGTGACCCTTCACCCACTTCTGATAGGAAGCATCGGAGATGAAATCCATTGCGTGATGAATCAATCGGCCCGCACGATTCATCAGCGCGTTGCCGGCCATGCAATTTGACGAGTCGGAAACGCTACGAACAATTGCCCCATCGTCATTTGCTTCGTCTATGGGTGCGCCAATCGACACCAACGACACTCTCCTATCGTCGCCTCTCGGAGGAATCCAAAACACAAGTCGTAGCCCCGCTGAATCCCACTCCGAAAAATCTCGCCGCAAGGCCAACAGCTCAGAGCGGAGACGTGGAAGGACATTTGCGTGTTCTGATTGGCCAGATGTCAAGAGAACTTCTCCGGCTTGTCGTCGCAAAACGAATCCACAAACATGCTCTGCTTCAAGCGACCCGTATTATATGAACTTGTAACGAGCCAGGGAAGCACCCACGGCGATGGGGCCCTGTCCCCGCCGTCACGCAAAGTCGCAGGTAGCTATCGCCTCGCGCCCACACATTGCAGCGTGCCGTTCTTCATCGAGATGTAGAGCTTGCCGCCGGCCGCGGCCATGCCGTCGAAAATCGGTGCGGAGGCGATCGTGTGGGTTGCCAACCGCGTGCCGGTCGCGGGATCGTAGACCTCCAACACGCCCTGCTTGTCGTGCGAGGGCCAACCGGCGACGAACAGCAAACCGTCCTGCGGCGACGCCTGCGAGCCGTCGCCGCGGCGGGCCAGCAGCATCGCCCGCGCCTGGTAGGTGAGCGCCGCGGTCCACGCAGGTTCAGCGGCCGTCGCCGTGGCTTTGCCCAGCGGGAAATCCGTCCGGAGCGTTTCGGCGTCGGGCGTGAACGGCGTGTTCGGACCGCCGAACAACAGGCAGCCCGCACTGCTCTGCACGGCCGTGCCGGGCGAGATGCCTTTGGACATGTGGGTCTTGAGCCCGCACACGCGGCGGTCGTCGAACACCAGCAGTTGCCCCCATGGTACGACGAAGCGGTGCTTGACGTACGACGGAGGGAAATCGTTCTCGTAGTCGCCCAGCCCGAGCCGCCAGAACGTGCGATAGAACCATGAGTCGTCGGCCAGGCCGGACGTGGCAAGGATGTGGCGCCCTCTGCCGCCGGTCGGTTTCAACGCCGCGTCGAACTGCATGTGTTGCAGATAGATGTACTTGCCGTCGCTGACCAGCACGTCCGGCCGCACGCCGTCCATAATGAAGGCCCGGGACTTCGCCGCTTTCGGATCGACCGCGACGTGTGCTTCGCAACGCAGCCGGCCCGTGTGCAGGTCGAGCCCACAGAGCGTAATGCCGCCGTCGAGGAACACGGATCGCCCGGCCGCGGCGTAGGCCACGCCGTCCTTGACCAGCACGCTGCCGTGGACCGGCCAGACCGACTCCAGCCGATTGTCGACGACGATCTGTTTCTCCATGGGCGCGGCCCGATAACGCCAGACGAGGCTGCCGTCGGCCGTGCGCAGGCAATAGATGCGTCCGTCGGCACAGCCGAACACGGCCAACCCGTCCGCAATCGTCGGTGGCGTATCGACCCGGCTGCCGGTGATGAACGACCACAGCTCCCGGCCGTCGTTTGCATCGAGCGCGACCACGCGACATGCATCGATCGAAGTAACCAGCAACCGGTCACCGGCAATGACCGGGCTGCTCAGCTTGCCGCCAATCGACGCGGTCCATCGCGGCTTCAGGTCGATCGGCAACACGGCCTGCGTCGATCCGCTGCGCAGCTCGCCGCCGCGGAGCGAGGGCCAGTCGGGAGTAGTGCCGATTTCAGATTTCAGATTTCGGATTTCAGATTTGTCACTTGGAACTTGTCTGTAGGCAGGGCCGCGTTGCAGCCGAGGGGTTTCCGCTTTCCGCTTTCCGCTTTCCGCTTTTCGACTCGGCGCCAGGGCGTAGAAGCCGTGCAGCAAGGCGTTGGGATAGCAGCAGCACGGGTTGGGCGGCAGGTAGAGCAGGCCGTTGCACGGCATCACGCCGTACTGGCATTGTCCGCGGGCCCAATCGTTGCGGAGGTGGCCTTCGCCGCGCAGGCTGAAGAACTCCATGCCCCGCTTGCCGGCGATGATGAACCGATCGGTGGCTTTGTTGCGGTAGCAACGCGGATGATGGCCCGGCGTGATCAGGCCGTCGACGTCGAGCTTCCGCTTGATTTTGCCGGTTTTCGGGTCGCGTCCTTCGGCAGCGAACAGCCCGGCCCAGACCAGCCCGTCGGCCACGAACACGTCCGAGGGGGCATGGAAATCGGGCGGACATGGGCACTCCCAGAGCAATTTGCCGTCGTCGAGCGAAAACGCATGCAACGCGGGACCTTGCGTCGCCAGCACCACGCCGGCCGGTTCGTAAACGACCAACGTGGGAGCGAAGTACGACGCAGCGTACTGGCCCCGGCCTCGGCCTTTGGGTTGGGACGCTTTGCCCGCGGGAAGTTCACGGGTCCATTGCGGCTTGCCGGTTCGCAGATCCAGGCAGCAGACTTCTGTACCACGCAGAAACAACACGCCCCGCGATCCGGCAGCCAGCGTGGCCGCCCGCAGCCCGGCCGTCACGGCACCGGTTCGCTTCCAGATTACAGCGTCCCTCGCTGCCGGCGGCACTGTACCCTTTTCGAGGTCCACCGCGATCAGCGACCGCCGCGCGGCTCGGTCCAACGCGCCGCGCCGCTGGGCAGTGCTGGCAGTCACGGGATCTTGGGTTCCCACGATCAGCAGCAGCACGTTGTCCCGCAGAACGATCTCGTCAGCACCTTCGGTGCCTTCAAACGTCCGCAGCGTGCGGCCCGTGGCGGCATCCAATTCCGTAACCGGGGCGTCGATGCCGAGCGTCACGTAGACCCGTCCATCAACCGCCACCAGCCGCCGAGCGATCTGCGGCGGGCCGGAGCGGAACGGCCGCTCGGGCTCCCACGTGGGGATCTCTCGCCTCCATAGCAGCGTACCGTTGAACGCATCCCGGGCGACCAGCCGCCACTTAGGCGGGACGTTCATCAGCGTCGGCGGGCCTTCGTCGGCGATCGTGAAGACGCGCCCGGCCGAGGAAACCATCGCGCTGGTGCTAGCCGCCAGGTCGTGGTGGCGAGCAAACTTAGGCCCCGCTTTCCACTGCACGTGCCGCGGCGGCCCCACCCGCACGTCGTGGCCCACCGCGTTGCCCGTCGCGTCGTAGAGATAATGGGTCCACTCGTCGATTTCCGCCGGCCACGGTTTGACGGTCTTCCTGCCGCCGATCATCGCCACACCGCCCGGCACCAGCACACGCATCACCTCGGCCACGGCGACGTCGCCCGGGTCTTCGGCAACGATCAGATTCACGAGGTTGTCGACGTAAGGCAGGTGCGTACCGCCGAACGTGCTAACCGACACGGGTCCATAGAGCCCAAGCGACCGGATATGGCCCCGGGCCTTCGCCACGTCGGCTGCATCCGTATCGAGGCCGTGGACCAGGTACCGCTCATCGGCACGCAGCGCCGCAGTAAACCGCCCATCACCACAGCCAACGTGAACGACCAGCCCCCCTTCAACGCCCGCCGCTTCGATGATTTTCGTTGCCGGGCCGTCGGCTGCCGCAGGGCCGGCAGCCGCCAGAAGCATCAGTACCGCAATGGAGACAGTGTTGACCATCGATTTACTCCTTCGTTTGACGCGGGTGGCACGAACCGGTTTGCGCGGTACATCGTCAGAAACCGCTGCCGATTCTACCATGCCCGCCCCCATGTCTCCAGACTTCGGCCTCGGTTGCAAATCGCCGAGCCCCGATGTAAGCTGGCCAGCGGGCTTTTGCCGCGGAGGACATTCATGACCACAAGACAACCATTCAGCGCTGTCGTGATCCTGACGGCGGTCACGGCGGCCGCAAGTTGGTGCCCGGGCGCCGGCGGTCCGGCTTTCGGCCAACCCGCACGGAGTTATCGGCTCGACAGCGTGGACCTCCGGCAACGCGTGATCTGGGGGGCCGAGTGTCGGCAACCTGAGGGACGGCAATCTGAGGGAAGTGGGCTGGCTTTCGGCGGACAGGATCAGGACGCCGAGGACGGCCGACCTCATACGCGGGTTCTCGTAGAGGGCCGGTGGAAGGCCATCCATCGAGAGCTGCGTGCCGCGAATCCTTTGCAGTCGCTGCACGATCGAATCTGGCAGTTGCGCAATCTTGCAAAGAACGTGCGAGCCCGAGTTCGTTACATCTATTTCGAAGGAAAGCCCCCTGACGATGAGGCGGCCTTTCTGCGAGACGAGATCGCGCCGCGGCAAGCCGAGCTTGTCGAGCAGTTGGAGTCGCTGATCGAGGACCTGGGCAGTGCCGCCGGCAGCGAGGGACGCTGTGCCGCCGGC
>JABMRB010001379.1 GCA_013202865.1 Candidatus Nealsoniibacteriota bacterium
ACCTCGCGAAGGCCAAGGAGTTGAAGGCCGCCGAGGAGAAACCGACGACGCCGGAGAAGAACGGGGCGAAGAAGGAATAGGTTCGTAGTGACCCGATTCATCGGGTTCAGAGCGTCGAAACCAGGATCGAAGCGCCGGAACCGCATGAATGCGGTCACTACGAACCATCGACGGACAATCTGTGCTACTGCTTCTTGCTTCTGGCACCGCTGCGCACCGGCCGCTTCGCCGGCTGACCGCGGACCGTGTCGTCGTCCTTGTATTGCTTGCGAAGCCGCTGGAGTTCGGTCTTCAACTCGGCGACCACGCCGGCGTAGGCCGGATCGGCGTAGACGCTCTTCATCTCGCGGGGGTCTTTCTGCAAGTCGAACAGTTCCCACTCGTCAATCTCGTGGAAGAAGATCAGCTTGTGACGCGCGGTCCGCACGCCGTAGTGCTTGTGGACCATGTGAACGGCCGGGTACTCGTAGTAGCGATAGTAGACCGCCTTGCGCCAGTCGTCGGGCGTGTTGCCTTCGAGCACGGGCACGAGGCTTTCGCCCTGCATGTCGGCGGGGATCTCCTTGTCGGCGGCGTCGAGAAACGTTTCGGCGAAGTCGAGGTTCAGCACGAGTTCCTCGCTCACACTGCCCGGCTTGACGTGGCCCGGCCAGCGGACCATCAACGGGCTGCGTAGCGATTCCTCGTACATGAACCGCTTGTCGAACCAGCCGTGGTCGCCGAGGTAGAAGCCCTGGTCGGACGTGTAGATTACGATCGTGTTCTTGGCCAGGCCCGACTCGTCGAGGTAGTCCAGCAGCCGGCCGACGTTCTCGTCGACCGAAGCGATGCAGCGGAGATAGTCCTTGATATAGCGTTGGTACTTCCAGCGGATCAGGTCGTCGCCTTCGAGATTGGCTTCCTCGAACGCCTTGTTCTTCGGCCCATAAGCCTTGTTCCAGACGGCCGCCTGCTCGTCGTTCAGGCTGCGATTGGGCACGAGCTTCAGGTCGTTGGCGTTGAGATGCTTCGCGACGGTCATCTCCTGGTGCCCGGCGGGCGTGCCGCGTCCGCTGTAGTCGTCGAACAGGTTGTCCGGCTCGGGGATCGTCACGTCGTCGTAGAGGTTGAGGTACTTCGGCCCGGGCTGCCAGTTGCGGTGCGGGGCCTTATGGTGATACATCAGGAAGAAGGGCTTGTCCTTGTCGCGTGAGTTCTTGAGGAAGTCCAGCGCCGCGTCGGTAATGATGTCGGTCGTGTAGCCGGTGTGTTTGACCGTGCCCTCGGGTGTTTTCATCGGCGGATTGTAGTACGGTCCCTGGCCGATCAAAATATGCCAGTAGTCGAACCCGGTTGGCTCGCTCTTGAGATGCCACTTGCCCACCATGGCCGTCTGATAGCCGGCGCCTTGCAGCAGCTTGGCCACCGTCTGCTGCGAGCCGTCGAACGTGTTGCCGTTGCGCACGAAGCCGTTCAGATGGCTATACTTACCCGTCAGCACGACCGCCCGGCACGGCCCGCAGATCGAGTTCGTACAAAAGGCATTGCGAAACAGCATGCCTTCGTCGGCCAGCCGATCGAGGTTCGGCGTCTTGTTGATCTTGCTACCGTAGCACGATATGGCGTGCGACGCGTGATCGTCAGACATGATGTAGATGACGTTGGGGCGGGTGGCCTTTTCGGCGGCCGGACAGGGGATGGCCAGATATCCGAGGACGACGGTCACCAGCAGCAGGGAAGCGAGTCTTTGGCATTTCATGCGATAATCCTCCAGGGCAGGGAGATGGGGTGGGCGGGAAGCATGAGGCCAGTATACCGTGTTGTGTCATGCCTTGCAACGGTCGGAGATTGGAACCGGCCGCTTGCGGCTTCGTACGGTGGGTTGCGCGGGGGCTGGCCCCGCGGCTCGCTGCCTGCACTCACAACGACAACGGCTCCACCGCCAACTGCCGTTCGTGGCGGGTTAGCTCGTACATGTCGCGTAAGAGTTGCACGTCGCAGTCGCGCTGCGGGACGTTGCGACGCGCGAACATGCGGGCCTCCACGAAAAGAACCAACCTTCAGTCCTCACAGGACCCGCCAAACACGCAACACCGACACCAGGCGATCTTGTTGTTGAGCGTCGTAGATTACGCCCAACGGATAAACGAACATGATTCGTGTGATCCCACTGCGGGACTCCCCCTGATCCCGCGGAGAGGTTCGCAGCAGGCGGTCGATGGTGTTGGCCGCCGCGGTTACGGCGACTCGGTCAGCGGCCTCGTTCCAGATCCCGGCCAACTCTTGCTCGGCTGCCGGCTTCCAAACGACCGTGTGCCTCATGACTCTTGCAGCCGTGCCCAGATATCTTCCAACGAGCGACCGCCCGG
>JABMRB010001380.1 GCA_013202865.1 Candidatus Nealsoniibacteriota bacterium
AACTGCGGGCCCATTTGAAGGACCACAACGTGGCCACGGAGATCTACTATCCCGTCCCGCTGCACGTGCAAGAGTGCTTCGCCTACCTTGGCGGCCGGGAAGGCGATCATCCGCAGTCGGAACGGGCGGCCAAGGAAACGCTGGCCTTGCCCATCTATCCGGAACTGACCGACAAGCAACTCGCGTACGTTGTCGACGTGACCAGGCAATTCCTCACGTCGGAAACATAACCCTACAGACCATCCCGCTTTTCGGGCTGGCTGTTCGTCGAGGATCTTCGCGTTGCAGAGAGTGCTGGACAGCTTCCTCGCGGCCCGCTTCGTACATCCTAAGAATGCTATGCTTGATTGAGATGCGGAAACCCCGCATTCCTACGCCTTCCGGGGGGAAGCACTTGTCTGCATTGATGCGATCAGGACTGCTCCCCGGGGCAAACAACAGAACGTGCCCTGGATCAGTGCGACTTCGAGTTGAACACATGATTGACAAGGGGATTTAGCGTGTATAGCCAAACGTTGACGGCCCAATTGCCCGCCGTCGAGCAGCATCCCAGGTTTTCGATCACGTTGGCATTCGCCAACGTGTTGATGCTCGCGACGATCGTGGGTCAGGCCTTTGAAACCGATTACCCGTTCTTCGTCCAGATCAACCGGGCGGTGGGGATATCGCTGATCGTGGTGTTCCTGCTGTTTCATTTCCCGAAGCAACTGAGATTGGCACCGGAACTGTGGTTGCTGGGGCTCTTCACGCTCTGGGGCCTGTTCATCAGCATGCCGCGTGCCGTCGACATGTATGCCGCCTGGGATGAGGGGTTTCGCTCGATTCAGATCTGGGCGCTGGCATTTGCCGTGGTCGGCGTCACTTTCGCTAAGCGGAACATGTCCTTCAGCTTCATTATCTTCATTGTTTGCGCGGCGGTTCTGGCCATCGAAGGCAGAATTACCGGCGATTACGCATTGGCCATGGAAACGAGAACGACGGCCCGCGTTGACACAGTCGTCGGAAATGCTAACTCGTTTGGAATGTTAGTTCTGCTGGGACTGATGGGGTTGGCGTACTTCTGGGAGGCGAAAGGGAAAGCGTGGACTCGCTTGCTCATTCTGCCCGTCAGCGTGCCGTTGCTGCTGGCCTTGGTCGCGACCGGTTCGCGCAAGTCGTTCGCCTTGCTGGCAGCGTTCTTCCTGGCGTGGTTATGGTTTTGCTACGGGCGGCAACTGCGGCGCAAGCCGCAAGCGATCATCACGATCATTATTGTGCTCATCGGCATGGGGGTCCTGACGTCCTACATGTATCACGAAACGTACATGGGCGAACGGTTCCGCGAATCGGTCGATCAAGGCGGCCTTGACGACACGCGGACCGGTATGTACAAGCGCGGTTTCGAACTCTTCACCGAACACCCGATCGCGGGCATTGGATTGGGGCAATTCAGGATCGTCTCCGGTTTCGGTCACTATTCGCACTCCGACTACATCGAAATCCTGTGCAGCACGGGACTCGTCGGGTTCCTCTTGTACTTCCCCATCTACGTTATCCTCTTGTTGCGGCTGCACCGCCTCGGAAAGGCAACCACCGATCCCCGGATCCGGTACAACGTGGGGCTGTTCAAGGCGATCGTTCTTACGATTCTGGCGCTTGGGATTGGCGCGCCAACCTTCGGGAGCGTCTTCATTTGGTTCACTTTGGCCAGCATCATCGGCGTTACCTATTGTTGGGACCGCGACCGAAAAGCAGCGATCAGCCAGCCGGTCCGCCGCGGAGCCGTTCGGTACGTGCGCCGACCTGCTACCGGATAGCATGGCCGATGCAGAACGCAAACTTGCATGAACTCCATGATGATATTCGCACCAGGTAGCGCGACCCCTCTATGACTTTCAACTCCATCAACTATCTTGCTTTTCTGCCGCTTATCGTGCTGCTGTACTACACACTGCCACATCGCACACGATGGGCCGTACTGCTGGCAGCCAGCTACTTCTTCTATATGTGCTGGAACCCACGGTACGCGATTCTGCTGGCCGTGTCGACCGTCGTTCCGTACATCGGTGCCCTACTGATTGCGCGTTCGGTCAGCACCTGGAAGCGTCGGGCGGTACTTGTTGCCAGCCTGAGTACTAATTTCGGGTTGCTGTTTGCGTACAAATATTGGGAGTTCTTTGCGGAATCGGCGGATTGGCTAGGCGCCAAACTTGGCGTCTCGTTGTCGCTGCCAGCGTTTGACGTGCTGTTGCCGGTGGGCATCTCTTTCTATACCTTCCAAACCGTCTCTTACACCGTTGATGTTTACTGTCGGCGGGTTGCCCCCGAAAGGCACCTGGGACGTTTCGCTCTGTACGTAAGTTTCTTCCCTCAACTGGTTGCCGGCCCAATCGAGCGCGCGTCCCGTTTGCTCCCACAATTCTCTTCCGAGAATCACTTCGATTTCACTCAGATGTGCTTTGGTTGCCAACTGATTCTGTGGGGGATTTTCAAGAAGGTCGTGATTGCCGACCGCCTAGCAATTTACGTCGATTCGGTCTACAACAATGTCGGGTGTCACGAGTGTGTCACCTACATCCTGGCCACTTATGCTTTTGCATTCCAAATCTACTGCGACTTTTCCGGCTACTCAGACATCGCTATCGGATCTGCCACTCTATTGGGCATTCACCTAATGGCTAATTTCCGCCAACCGTACTTCGCTACGAACCTTCGAGATTTCTGGCGACGGTGGCACATCTCTCTCTCCACCTGGCTTCGCGACTACGTTTACATCCCACTCGGCGGCAACCGCCGGGGCACGGCATGGACGGCCGTAGCCTTGATGGTCACGATGTTGCTCGGGGGGCTGTGGCACGGGGCAAATTGGACCTTCGTAATCTGGGGCGGGTTGCACGGGCTGTTGCTCATCGGATCGCGCGCGACGCTGGATTCCCGCAATCTCTTGTGGGACCGCCTGCACCTACCCCATTGGCTGCGAGACGCCGTTCGGATCGGATTGACCTTCCATCTGGTTTGTTTCTGCTGGATCTTCTTTCGCGCGAATAGTCTTTCGGATGCAATGACCATTCTCGGCAGTTTCTCTGGGGGAAGTTGGGCCCTTCCGTCCATCGACCCCAATATCCTTGCGTCTGGTTCGCTCGGAGTTCTCGTGCTCCTGACTGCACAGGTACTCCAACGGTACTGCGGGAGTTGCCGTGAATTCCTCGCCCGCTCGCCACTGCCGATGCGATGGAGTGTCTGGTACGGCCTGGCGCTTGCTGTCGTTCTCCTAGGTGTCCAACGGGGTGCCCAATTTATCTACTTTCAGTTCTAAGAAACTGCGAAGGTTGGCATGAAGCGACAATTTCTCAAGTATAGACGGCTCGTGCTCGTCGGCGTCTTCCTGGCCGGCGCGCTGGCTATTGATCAGGGCTTCGGAGTCCTCTTGAAGAGAGTGCTCCCCCAAGTGAAAAAGGGCCAGAACGTTGGGCTGGTGAACGTCGCGCTGGATCACTCGGAGGCCGACATTTTCATCTTTGGGAGCTCTAGAGCACAGCACCACATCATGCCGGCCGTGCTCACGAAAGAGCTTGGCTGCTCGGCGTTCAACGCGGGCTGCAACGGACAAGGTATTCTGTACCACCATATCCTCGCACGCCTCATGCTTGCCCGTGATAGCAACACGAGACTGTTTATTCTGAATGTCGATCCGGGGAGCTTCTATGTGCCACAGTATCAGAGAGCTCTTGTCTTGGCGCCCTATCTGGAAGAAGACCCGGTAGTTCGAGAACTCATTGTTTGTGCTGCGGAGCCTTATGGAGAGTTCAAGGCCCATTCTAGCACTTGGCGATTTAACTCCATTGCTCTTCCGATTGTCTTGCGAGCGCTCAGTTCAAACCCAGAGCCGGACACCGACGGTTTCGTGCCACTTTTCGGCGATTTCAAAGAGATAAAACCTCGAGAAGCGAATGCCAAATTCTATGACGACGTCGTGGAGCGACATCGGCAGTTCATAAGGGATGCGCGGAATCACGGCGTCGCCGTAGTATTCGTTGTAGGGCCATGTTTTGACAGGGACCATTCTTACCCGAAAGGCATGGACACCATCGCGAAGCTCGCACGGGAAGAGGATGTGTCTGTGCTCTACCTTGACGAACGCGAGTATCCGGTGTTTTGCGATAAGGCGTATTACAGGGACCGAGGCCACCTCAACGCAGAGGGAGCGGAGAAGCTAACTCAATTACTCGCAAAGCAATTGAAGAAGCAGAAGATCTTGCTCCCGAAATCTGGGAAACCTGACTTGCCTCAGTCCGCAGTGGAAGACCATCTGCCTTGAACTGGCGTAGAAAGTTGAAGGCAGCCAATTGAACTTGAAACACAGCTTGACAGGTGCTTGCAATCGCCTACAATGCGTACCCAAGAGGTCATCTTGGCCATTGACTTGCTGCTGGTGACCGCCAGCAAGCCCCCGGCTTTTTCGGTAAGACCCCTTTTCCGGTAAGACGATGACGAGTTCCTTCGACGCATACCATAAGTGGCTGGGGATTCCGCCCGAGGATCAACCTGCGCACCATTACCGACTGCTGGGTGTCGAGCCGTTCGAGTCCGATCCGGACGTAATCGTGATCGCGGCCGACGGACGGATGGCTCAGTTGAAACATTTTCAGACCGGCAAGTATTCCAAGCTCTCGCAGGCGTTGCTTAACGAGATCGCCGCGGCCAAGGTTTGCCTGCTGAACCCGGAAAAGCGAGAAGAGTACGACGACGACTTGCGGCAACGGTTGGAGGAAGCGAAGAAACCGGCGGTCAAGGCAGCCCCGGCCGGGCGCAAGCCCGACGCGCAGGCCGCTGCCGGAGAATCCGAAACCGACGACGAGGCGATGCCCGGCGCGGCGGCCCCGCAAATCAACCCGGCCGGCGCGTCGTCCTACGTGTCGCGGCACAGCCGCAAACCGGGACGCCCGTGGCTGTTGCCCGCTGCCGGTGCCGTGGTTGCGGTGGCGGTGATCGTGGCGCTGGTGTTCGCGCTGCGTGACGACAACGACAACGGGACGGCCCTGCAAGGCGATCCACCCGTCGGGCAAGGCGGCAACGGCTTGTCCAACCGCCCGCCCAAAGTGAAACACTCCGACCCGCCCAACCCGGATCTTCCCCCGGACGACGCGCCGCCGGACGACCCGGGCAACGGCCCACCGATCGATCCGGATACCGTCGCGTCGGCAGCGGACCCGGGCCGCTCTCTGGCCGACTTGGTCGATCCGATGGATCCCGGCAACGCGCCGCCAGATGACGGGCATCCCGTACCCGAAGAACCGAGCCCCGGCGATCCGCCCGTGGCCGAGCGGACTGCGGTACCCGATGCGGAGGCCAAGAAGGAGGCGGAAGGGAAGGTCCGCGTGGCCTTCAGTGAGGAGTTTGCCGCGGCGAAGACGCCCGAGTTGAAGCTGGAATTGGCCGAGACACTCCTTGCCGAGAGCCGGGAACCGGGCAACACGACGGCGGTTCGCTTTGTGCTGATGCAATTGGCTTGCGAGACCGCGGCCGAGGCCGGCGGCCTGAACGAAGCGTTGGCCGCCACGGCCGCATTGGAGAAACAGTTCGCGGTAAACGGGCGTACGATCAGGGGCTACGTCTTGGACGCCGTGCTCAAGTCACTGAAGAAGTCGCGACGCTCCGGCACTCGTGACGCGGATGCACTTCGCGCTATCGCGATGACCGCCACAGCGCAGGCCGCCGCCGCGTTGGCGATAGACGACCTCGTCACCGCCGACGTCGCCGCCCAGGTGGCTTGCGAAGCTGCCTCCGCCACCAAGGATAAATACTTCCAGATACCCATCGATTGGCGAGCCAAGGAGATCGCGTCCCTGAAGACCTATTACGGGAATCGCGTCAAGCAGGCGCAGGAGGCGCTGGCGACCGCCGACAACCCGGCGGCCAACCTGATTGTCGGCGAGTGGAACTGTTTCTACAAAGGGCAATGGCAGCTCGGGCTTCCGATGCTGGCCAAGAGTGAAGACGCCGATCTGGCCGACTTGGCAAAGGCGGATCTAACGCAGCCGGAAGACGCCAAAGGCCGGGTGCGTCTGGGCGACAAGTGGTTCGACGTGGCCAAGAGGAAGAGGGGATCGAAGTACGTTCAGAGCCACGTTTACGAACGGGCCAAACACTGGTATGAGTTGGCTCTGGCGCAACTTGCCGGAGTCACACAGAAGAAGCCGATTGAGAATCAATTGACAGTCATTGCCAAAGAACTCCGAGAACTTGGCCCGCGGGTCGCAGGGACCGTGGAACAGGGCAACGTGGCACTGGCCACCAACGGCACCACAGTCACCGGCGTCAAATCCCATCCGGAGGTCCTGCTGGACGGCAATTCGACACGGTTCAGCGGTAACGAAGGATTTGCGATTAGTCCTTGGCCCAGCGTGTGGACAATCACGTTCAAGAAGCAGTATCAATTGCAGGAAATCCGGTTTCGGTTCTACGATCACGTGCCCCGCCGCTTCGCCCGCTACAAGATCGAAGTCACTGAAGACGGGAAGAAGTTCGACCTGCTGGTGGATCGCAGCAAGGGAGAGTGGGAGAGTTGGCAGGTGATTACGTTTCCTGCACGCCCGGTGAAATCCATCCGGCTGCACGGCTTGTACAACAGCATGGACAGCGGGTTCTACGTCGTCGAATTCGAGGCCTACTGCACACCTCCCAGAACACCGCCGCCACCCGCCGTGGCGCCGCGGTAGTATCGTGTTCATTGTCGGAGTCGAACCTAGTACATGAGTAGCAGCGACGACCGACATGCCGGGCCACCCGTAGTGTTCGGTCAATCCGAGTTCCCGGGTCATTTGAGAGAAAGGTGAGCCAGATGAGTCAATCAAGTTACAAGGCGCGACTATGTGCGGCGAGCGCGCTGAATTTGCCGGGCTTGTTGCCGAAGACGATTCGGCTGAAGGGCCTTGCGCTGAAAGTCACGGAGAGGTGCAACTCCAGGTGCGCTACTTGCGATCTCTGGAAAGAGGACGACGAAGACCCGGTTACCACGGAACGATCGCAACGTTTGCTAGTCGAAGCGAGAGATCTTGGCATTTCGAGCTTGGAACTGACGGGCGGGGAACCCCTGCTGCGGGAGGATCTGTTCGAGATCCTCGATGTTTGTAAAGGAGACTGGTTTTCCAGCGTGGCACTGGCCACCAACGGCTTGTTGTTGGAGCAGTTTGCCGACAGGATCAACGATTCGATTATCAACCGGGTGGCCATTTCGCTTAACGGCGTCGGGGAGACTCATGACCAGACGCGTGGAATCAAGGGAGGTTATCAGGCGGTCATCGACGCTCTGCCCTCGATCAAGAAGCCGGTAACCCTACGCGGCTTGTTCACCAAGGAGATCGTGCCCGAAATGGAGGAAATGATCGCCTTCTGCAAGGAGAACGGGTACGACTATGCCATCGGGCTCCCGGAGGCTTCGTCGTATTGGTGTTCCTCAGAACGCGTGCGTGAGTACGTAGAAGCCCATTGGCCTTCGGAAGACGAGATATCCAAAGGGCTGGAAATCCTATCGCGCCACGGTATTGTGGACGCGATTCATCTCGCCAATATGCGAGAATACTTGACGAATCGCAGGTTCAATTTCAATCACTGCATGCAGGGATACTTGAACGCCTACATTTCCCGGGGCGACGTCTACACCGGATGTTACGTATTCAAGCCGGTTGGCAGCATCCTGGAGAGCGACCTGCAGACGATTCTCGACTCCCAGGCCTGGCTTGATTCCGCAAAGAAGATGTACAAGCTGAACTGCCCACTGTGTACGTGTGGGTTCGCCGGGTCGGCTCGGTACAAGAGTCCTTGGCGAATGGTCGCCAGTCGTGTTTGCAGCCGGATCATGGGCGGCGTTTCGAAGCCAACGGATGCTCCGGCGGTAGAATAGTGAGTAACAGCGACATTATCACCAAACTCCGGCAGCGCCTTCGTAGCGAGTTCTTTAGGAACACGTTCCTGGTGATGTCCGGCACAGCGTTCGCCCAGGTGATTGCCGTGGCGGTCTCGCCGATTATCACTCGGCTCTACACCCCGGCGGACTTTGGCGCCTTCGGCGTCTACATGTCGGTGGTCTCCGTGGCCGTCGCCGTCTCCACGCTGCGATTCGATCAGGCCTTGATGTTGCCGAAGCGCGACGAAGACGCCGCCAACCTGCTGGGGCTCTCCTGGCTGGCAGTGATCGCCGTCGCGGGGCTCACTGCTCTGATCTGCATCCCCTGTCGACACCGGATCGCGGCCCTGGTAGAATTGCCCGCGTTTGCCCGTTGGGTCTGGCTGATTCCGTTAAGTGTGTTCCTATCGGGAACTTATCTGTGCCTGACGGCCTGGTCGACGCGGCAGAAGCAGTTTCGTCCCGCCGCCGCCGCCCACGTGGCCCGCGCGACGGCGGCCGCAACGTGCAAATGTGCGGGCGGCGCTATGCACGCGGGTACCTTCGGGCTCATCGTTGGAGAGATCATTGGAGCGACGTGCGCGTCCCTGGTATTGGGCTTGCGACTCCTCAAGTGGCACGGGGCCTCCGTCAGGCGAGCTCTTCGGCTCAGCCGCATGAAAGAATTGGCGCGGGAGTACTCCGACTTCCCGCTCTACGGCAGCACGGAAATCGGCCTCGTCGCGCTTTCCCAGAACATTCCCACGTTGTTGCTGGCCTACTTCTTCGGTATGGATGTTGCCGGCTACTACGTCCTGGGGACCCGCGTGATCCAACTGCCCGCAAACGTCCTGTTGACTTCTCTGCGGCAGGTGCTGTTCCAGAAACTCAGTGAAGTGCATAACTCGGGGGGCGATACGTATCGATTGTTCAAGGCGGCCACGTTGGCGTTGCTCACAATGGGTTTCGTCGGGTTCTCGATCATGGTACTGTTCGGACCGGCCATGTTCTCCTTCGTGTTCGGCAGCCAATGGAACATCGCCGGCGAGTACTCGCAGTGGCTGGCCCTCTGGCTGGCGATCCTGTTCGTCAACCTTCCCGCCGTACTCTTCAGCAAGATCTATCGAAAGCAGCGCGCTATCTTGGTGTTCGGAGTCGTACTCATCGCGTGCCGGGCGGGCGCGCTGATTTTCGGAGGCACCTACTTGTCGCCACTGCGGACCGTCGCCCTGTTCAGCATTGTCGGCGCAGTCCTCAACGCGTACCTCATCGTTTGGATGTGGGGCGTCGTGAGAAGGGCGAGCGCAGAGGCAACGTCTCGCCGTAGCCAAGAGCCGCCGCAGGATTCCCACGACGGAACCAGCGAACGGGAGGAAGTCAGTTAGCCGCACGACCGGAAGACTCCCAAGTCCTCAGCCTGCGTGGCGGACGATCTGGGGGAGAATCTCGGCGACCCTTGACATCCGAGTTGACAAACCTATCCTTTTGGTACAATCCCGTCAACGCAGCGCCGTCTTCTGTGGTCGCGCCGGCTGCTTTGCGTTCTCGGGGGTTGCCCCGCTTGAGTGGGGGGGTACGTAACTTCGTGCAGAACCTTGTGTTTGTCGGCAAGCGCGTGTGGACATACCTCAAGGCGGTGAGTATGCCAGGACGATCGAACCGGTGAGTGTGTAGCTCACGCCAGAGGGATCATGTCACTTTGTGGAGACACCGGAGGCGATGGAATGACCTGCTTGTGCTTTCTTGGGGACGTTTGGCTATCGTCTCCAGTGAAGTGTAATGTCACGTTTCCGGGCGGCGTGATCTTCAACCTGGAGGCTCCCATTACGAAATCGCGCCGCCCTGCACCGGGCAAGATCAACTTGAAGGCCGAGAAGAACTGGATCCCGCACACGTTTGGCCAGACGCCTCTGGCAGCCTGCCTGGCCAACAATCACACCATGGATTATGGTGAAGACGGTTTTCATGAGACGCTTGCGAGCCTTGAAGAGAACGGCATCAAGCACTTCGGAGCCGGAAGCCTCGAAGAGAACTGCAATAATCCTCTCATCTCGCAGGTCGGTGGATTGAAGGTTGCGCTGATGGGATACGTGGCAGAGGACACGATCCCGATCACCGCTTCCGAGCGCAATCAAGGGCCCATGGCGATGGATCTGGAGCGGATGCTCGCGGATATCGACACGGCGCGCAAAGCAGAGGCAGACCGTATCATCGTGTCGATCCATTGGGGAGACGAAGAAGTGTATCTACCGAGAACGGATGCCATACGGACCGCGCACCGACTTATCGAGGGTGGGGCAGATTTAATCATCGGACATCACGCCCACCGTATCCAGCCTTACGAAGTCTATCGAGGCAAGTACATTTTCTACGGACTGGGAAACTGCCTTTTCCACGAACCTGAGGTGCCATTTCCGTCGTACTTTGACGAAGCAGGCCAGCCGACGCGCATGTACAGGGGCAGGCTGCATCACTGGAATCATCTTTCGCTGGCTGTGTTTTTTGAACTGGAGACTGGTTGCGTCGAAGTTTCCGTATTGAAAGGTGACAACACGGCGCTAAACCTCACTCGACAGAACGCCAAACGACACCTGACGGAATTCTCTTCACTTGAAGGCCACGATCGGAGATTCAGACGATCGCGTGTCCTGGGCAAGCTGAAGACGTCTTTGTCGTCGTATCTGTCGCACCCCAAGGTGCCCCGCCTGCGTCACCTTCGAAGTATCCTAAGACTCCTATCCAGACGGGACGACTTGTATTGAGTTCCTTTGAATTGGAATTCTCCGGTGGGTGGATGTCGTGTCTTCTCGCGAAGAAAGCAACGGCCTAAGTGAATCTAATGAAGATCGGCATTTTCTCCATTCCAGAAGGTCATTATCAATCGATCGTATCGGCGTGCGAGGAGTTGGGTGTGGACTATGAGGTGATCGACATCTTCTCTCCTGATTGGCTCAGTGAGTTTCGCCGGAAACGTTGCGACGGGTACATGCTTCGCCCCCCGGTCGCGACCGCCCTGTGGCGGAATACGTATCTCAAGCGGCTGTGGCTGATTCGCGACGAATTGGAGGGGCGGTGCGTACCGACGTTGGATAGCATCTTGTACTATGAGTCGAAGATACTGATGGCAGATCGGTTCAAGCTCGCCAAGCTGCCGCATCCCAAAACCGACGTCTTCTTCCGCTTTCGCGATGCATGGAAACATGTATCAACCACCTCGCTGCCGAAGATTGTGAAGACCGACGGCGGTTCGGCCGGTCTTGGCGTTCGCCTCATCACCTCACGTACGGCACTGCGCCTTTACTTGATCCGGTCTTTCATGACCAACTACGTTGCCAGGGGATTCCATTCCATTTGCGATCTGCGAAAGTTCCTTGGAACCTTCTTCGCGTCGTGGCGTGTTTTCTTCAGAACCGACATGCAGTACTTCATCAAACCTGAGATCAGCCAAGGGTGTTTCATAATCCAAGATGCCGTGGAGATCGCAACCGAATGGCGAATCGTTGTCATTGGCAAGTCCTTTTTTGGCCACCAAAAGCTAAGCGGCAAGAATCGGTTACACAGTGGTTCCGGTTGCGTCGGCTGGGTGGCGCCGCCGTTTGAACTATTGGATCAGGTAAAGGTCTGGTGCGAGGCATTGAATCTCAACGCCATGACTTTCGATATCTTTGAAGATGCACAGGGCGATTATTACGTGAACGAGATGCAGGCTGTCATGGGTGCATACGCGCCAAGCCAAATGTACATCAACGATATTCCGGGGCGGTACGTCTATGCCGAGGGTGGCTGGACGTTCGAAGAAGGCGAATTCTGTCGGCATTCCTGTAACGTACTGCGTGTGGAAGTGCTGATCGAGCATCTACAACACTCGCAAGGCTAGACTTAGATTCCGAAAGGCGGATAGGCTGTCATGACTGCAATCGGTTTTCCAATACCCCAAAAGCGAAACGAGCAAAGAAGAGCACTGCTTCCCCCCGATCTGGAGAACATCTCCGGATCACATGAGTTGGTGTTTGAAACAGGCTATGGAGACATTCTGGGATACGACGACGACACATACTGTGAATGCGGCGCGGTCGTAGCGGAACGGTCGGCAGTATGCGCGTGCCCGGTGATCTGTGTCCCCAAGCCCGTTGTGACCGACGAGTACTTTCAGCCGAACAAAACGGTCTTTGGGTGGATTCACGCTGTGCAGGGACGCAAGATCACTGATCTGATCGTGCAGAATAAGATGACCGTCATTGCCTGGGAGGACATGTTTGAGAACGGGCGACACACGTTCTGGCGCAATAACGAATTGTCTGGAGAGGCGGCCATTGTCCACGCATTCCTGGCGTGGGGGCGCGCGCCCTACGGAAGAAAGGTTGCCGTGATCGGACGTGGCAATGTTGCCCGCGGCGCAATCCGCGTATTGGAACGCTCCGGGTGCCATGTGACCGTATATGACCGGAAAACGTCCCCGATACTGCGAGAAGAGGTCGGCGCGTTCGACGTTGTCGTGAATGCCGTCCTTTGGGACTTGTCTAGAACCGACCACATTCTGTACGAAGAGGACCTTCGTAAGCTCAACCCCGGAAGCCTTATCATCGACATTAGCTGCGACGAAGGGATGGGCATCCAGAGTAGTCATGCGACCACCGTCGACTCCCCGGTCTACTGGCATCGGGGCGTGCTTCACTATGCCGTGGATCACACGCCAACTCTCTACTTTCGAACCGCCAGTGAGTCGATCAGCAAGGCCTTGTTGAGATTCATTCCCCATCTCGTTGAGGAAAAACCGAATCAGATACTTGAAGAGGCTACTATCGTCCGGCAGGGCGAGATCCTCGACCAACGCATCATTCGTTTTCAGAGTCGGCAACCGCTTCCTGAATCGAATTGAGAACCCGATGAACGAAAAGCACGGCCAGCGGCTCGCCTTGTTTATTGCCGACCTCGGTGGCGGCGGGGCAGAACGTGTCTTCGTGAATCTCGCCAGGACGATCGCCGCGCGCGGCATTGCGGTCGACCTGGTGGTTGGCAATCTGAAGTCGAGTCCTTACCTGGACGATGTCCCCGCCAGCGTCAACATCGTGGACCTGAACGTTCGTCGCATGGCGCTCGGCGTACCCTCACTGGTGAAGTACCTGCGACGGGAAAAACCGGACGCCTTGCTGGCCACCCGGATGCACTCGAACTGCATCGCCGTGCTGGCCGCCAAGTTCGCCGGCTACCGTCTTCGGGTGGCGGTCAGGGAGTCGGGCGTCGCGTCGCGGTCGCTGGAGCCGTTCAAGTTCCCCAGGAAGACGATCCTCTCTCGCTTCATGCGATACTGTTATCCGCGTGCAGACAAGGTCATTGCCGTCTCGGCCCGCGTCGCCGACGATCTGGTGGAAAATCTCAGTGTGCCCCGAAGCAAGATCGAGGTGATCTACAGTCCGCTGATCGCCACCGATCTGCAGAAGAAGTCACGTGAGCCGGTAGACCACCCGTGGTTTGCATCCGGGCAGCCGCCGGTCGTTCTGACGGTGGGACGGCTGTCGGAAGAGAAGAACCACAATTCGTTGATTCGGGCGTTCGCCAGGGTTCGCGAGCGAATTGCTGCGAGGCTGCTGATCCTTGGCGAGGGCGAACGTCGACCCGCGTTGGAATCGCTGGCCGCCGAACTGGGACTCGACGCCGATGTGTCGTTGCCCGGATTCGACCCGAATCCGTTCTCTTTCATGGCCAAGGCGCGGGTGTTTGTCTTGTCGTCGGCCTGGGAAGGGATGCCGGGGGCCCTGGCTCAGGCGCTGGCCTGCGGGTGCCCCGCAATTGCCACGGACTGCCCGGGCGGTTCCCGCGAACTGCTCCAGGACGGACGACTGGGGACCCTGGTGCCGGTCAACGACGAGGTCGCGCTGGGCGACGCGATCGCCCAATCTCTCCGCGGTGCCCGGGAATCGAAAGCTACAATTGAAGACCTGAAGCCCTTCACCGAAGAAGAGGCCACCGGCGCGTACCTCGGTATGCTCCTTCCCCCGAAATAGGGGGGGCGTTCATCGGTCCATCCGCAGAACCGCAATGCGAAACATCAAAGAACTACTTTTCCTGGCACGCGACTACTACCGCTACCTACGGGGAAAAGACTACTTCCGGCAGCCGCAGCCGTTGGGTGCCCATTTCCGGGACGACCGCTGCTATTACAACGACCTGACGGGTAAGGCCGCCTGGGACGGGACCTACATCGACGGTGTCCCTGCGCTGCGCGTGGCAACTAACGGCAGCGACGCCGTGCTGCCGGTGACGGTCCTCCTTTACGGGCTGGGGAGCATGGACCGGTACTTTCTCGAAGACCGCCGCGAGTTCATCGACAACGTCCGCAACGCGGCCGCCTGGATGATTGCCAACGTCTTGCCGGAAGGTCACTATAACAACCACCTCAAGGAGAGTACCGACCAGGACGAGTTCTATTCCAGCAACAGCGCGATGACCCAGGGGCTCGCACTCTCGTTCGCCGTCCGCACGGTAACGCACGAACTGGTCGATCAACAAACGGCCGACGAGCTGCGCGGCTTGATTCGGACACTGGTCGGCAACATGCTGTTGCCCGTTGCCCGGCGCGGCACGGCGCTGCACGAGGGAGACGACCTCTTCCTGATGGAGTTCTGCCGGAAGGATCACACCATCGTGCTCAACGGCTGGATATTTGCCCTGTTCGGACTGATCGACTACACAGGCTTTTGTCATGACGAGCAGGCCGAGGCGGGCTTGAAGACGTCCCTGTCCACGATGGCCAAAGTCCTCCCGGAGTACCAACTCCCGAACGGCTGGTCCTACTACGATAACGCGGGGCGGATCTGCTCGCCCTTCTATCACAATCTGCACATCGCCCTGCTCGACGCGATGCACCGGCTTACCGGCGAACCAGTCTTCGCGCAGTGCAGAGACGTATCCCGCCAGGCGAACCGGCGATGGAATAGAGTTGTTTACACGGTCAATAAGATCAAAGACAAGCTGCTCGACCGGGACGTCTATACAAGCCAGGGACGGCGCGGCCGGAAAGAGACATAGGTCAGTGAGATACCATGCGTATTCTATGGGTCCATAACTTCACGCCGAACGTCGTTTCCTCCGGCGTATTCATGCACGAGTTGCTCGAGCAGATGCGATCGCTCGGCCTCGACGTGACGGCGCACTACACCGGCTATCTCCGTGGAGTCAGCCGGATTGCTCTCGCTGCTCGGCGGGTGCGCGCACTCAGCAAGGACTACGATCTGGTGCATGCCCAGTTCGGCTCGGCGTGCGGGCTGGTGACCTCTTTCGCCAAAGGCCCGAAGCTGCTGACGCTACGGGGAACCGACCTGCTCGGGGAGGACAGGGGCAACTGGCTGACCCTGACTCACGGTATGGCGTGCCGGTGGCTAAACCGACTCTCTTTGCGGTCGTACAAGCACGTGGTCGTCATGTCGAATCGCATGCGTGAGGAGCTCGAAACCACGTTCCACCCGCGGGCAACCGTCGAGGTTATTCCGGACGGCATCGATCTCGAGCAGTTCCGTCCCATCGACCGGATGGAGGCCCGGCGACAGCTTGGGGAGGGCCAAGACACGTCGCCTTGGGTTCTCTTCTCGTCCGTGACCGGTCTGAACCGCCCGCTGAAACGCTACGATCTGGCAGCCGCGGCCTTCGAGATCTTGAAGAAGCAGCGACCCGACGCGCAACTGAAGTTTCTTGCCGACGTCACCCACGATCGCGTTCCGTTGTGGGTCAACGCATGCAACGTCGTGCTGCTGACGTCCACGCGGGAGGGCTGGCCCAACATCATCAAAGAGGCCTTGGCTTGTAACGTCCCTTTCGTTAGTACCGACGTGAGCGACCTGAGGCAGATTGCCGACGTCGAACCGAGTTGCATCGTAACCGACGCCACGCCGGAAGCGTGTGCGCAGGGTCTGGACGAGGTGATCGATTGCCAGGACAACGCCGACCTCCGTCGCCACGTCGAACAGATGGACATTGGCACGATCGGCAACCAACTCAAGCAGTTGTACGAGAAGATCTGCGATCCGTCCGGGGAGTTGCCCGCCCAACGAATATCCAGACGATCAACCACTACGCCGGGACGGTGAAACACGGAATGTCGGACGCCCCCCCTAGGCGAGAGGGTTGCGCCACCCCCGAATCGTTTGACCGTACTTCCAACGTATGATAGAGTATAGATGATTCTTATTCGTGGTCTTCAGGTCCTTGAGCGACCGGCACTAACGCAGCAGGCTAGGAAATGGCTGGGCGCACCCCCAATGGAGATAAGCCTTCCTGTTGCGGAGCATCCGCTTGGAGCAGGCTCCTCCGGTTCAGTACGAACCACCCGAAGGGTGTGCATCCCCAGAAAGGGTAGTCAATGAACGAACAGATCGTATGGCCGGAGGGCAAGAAGTTCGCGTTTACGGTATTCGACGACACCGACTTGGCGAACCTGGAAAACGTTTCGCCCGTGTACAAGTTTCTGTCCGAGTTGGGGTTTCGCACGACGAAATCGGTCTGGGCCTTTTCAGGAGACCTGGAAAAAGCAAGTTGTCCCGGGGCAACGTGCCAAGACGAAGAGTATCGGCAGTGGCTGCTCGGGCTACAGGAAGAAGGCTTTGAGATCGGGTGGCACGGCGCCACGTATCACGCTTCGACAAGGGAGGAGACGATTCGGGGGCTTGATGAGTTCAAAACGGTTTTCGGGCAGGACCCGATGACCTATGCCGTGCATGTCGGCAACTACGAGGGAATGTACTTTGGCGAGCCTCGCCTGACTGGAGTCAACGCCCTTGCGTACACGCTGCTGACCCGGTTCAAACAGTGGCGGAAGTTTCGAGGGCATCGCGAGGGAGATCCGCTGTTTTGGGGGGACGTATGCAAGGAAAGAGTCAAGTACTGTCGAAACTTCGTCTTCCCCGGAATTAACACGCTTCGGGAATGTCCGTGCATGCCCTATTTCAATCCGGCGCGCCCGTACGTCAATTACTGGTTTGCCTCCTCCGAGGGCGCAGGTCTTGAATCCTTCAACCGAACGCTCCATCCGGATTGCCAGGATATCCTCGAAGAGCAGCGGGGTGCATGCATCATGTACACGCACTTCGGCAACGGTTTCTGTCGGGACGGCAAACTGGACGAGGTTTTTCAGCGACAGTTGGAGCGTTTGGCGGGCAAGGATGGATGGTTCGTTCCGGTCGCGACGCTTCTAGACTTCATTATCGAACAACGGGGACACCACGAGATCAGCCGTGCGGAAAGGTCGAAGCTGGAGCGAAAGTGGCTAGCGCACAAGATCCGCATCGGCACGAGTTGAATTCCCGGCCACGGGACCGGTCCTGCTGAATCAACCAAGGACAATCCGTTCGGTCGCACGTCGGGGGGCTTGGCGTGCTCCCGCGAACGGTCACGTTATTGTAAAGGATATCGCCGATGAAAGTAGAAGAGTTTCTCAACGCGGTCTGTGAAGTACTACTGAGAGATCCCAACACGCTCTCGCTGGACGACACGCCAAACACAGTCGAAGAATGGGATTCCGTCGGCCACCTGTCCATCATCGCCACGATCGATGAGGAATTGGGTATTCCCGTGGATACCGAAGAAATGCAGAACTTCCGCTCGATCGGGGAACTGGTGGAACGGTTGAAAAGCAAGAACGCGCTGGAGGACTGATCGTGCATGCTGGAATCCTCGGCATTTCATTCTATTTGCCGCAACGGAGGGAGACGAACGAGGATCTCCGTCGGGAAAACCCCGACTGGCGCATGGACGAATTGTACGAGAAGTCCGGCATCTCTGCTCGACACGTTGCCGGTGACGACGAAACCGCAAGCGATCTGGGATACAACGCGGCAGCACGGCTCCTGCACCGCTCGGTGGTGCCTCCGGAAGAGATCGACTACCTGATCTATTGCACGCAATCCCCGGACCATTTCTTGCCGTCGGCCGCGTGCGTCCTTCAGAAGCGGCTCGGACTGGGTACTCACGTCGGAGCCTTCGACTACAACTTGGGATGTTCCGGTTTCATCTACGGCTTGCAGATTGCGAAGTCGATGGTCACCTCCGGCGTCACCCGCAACGTGCTGTTGATCACCGCCGACACCTACAGCAAGTTCATTCACGCCAGGGACCGCACGGTTCGCACACTCTTCGGCGACGGGGCCGCCGCAACCCTGATCGGCAGGAGTGACGGCCCGGGGCGTATCGGCGATTTCGTCGTCGGCACCGACGGAACGGGAGCCGACAAGATGATCGTACCCGCCGGCGGATTGCGCATGCCAAGTTCGCCGGAGACGGCCGACGAGATCACGGACGACGCCGATTGCACGCGATCGAAAGACAACCTCTTCATGGATGGGCCCGCTATCTTCAGCTTCGTCATCACTACCGTGCCGCGGACCCTGAAGGCTCTGCTGCAGAAGACCGGACTATCTTCGGACGACGTGGATTGGTACGTGTACCATCAGGCCAACAAGTACATGCTCGAACACTTGGCACGGCGAAGCAAAATTCCGGACGACAAAATGATCATCGACGTCGAGACGACCGGCAACACCGTTTCTGCAAGCATTCCGATTGCAATCCAAAGGTCAGTTGAGGCGGGTAAGATCCGAGTGGGACATCGCCTCGTGCTGGTCGGATTCGGCGTGGGTTACTCTTGGGGTGCATGCGACGTCGTCTGGGAATGACTCTGCCATGAACCGACAATATCAAGGCAAAACCGTCCTGGTAACCGGGGCTTCTAGCGGGATAGGCAGGGAGATTGCCAAGGAGTTGGCCCGGCGCGGAGGACACGTTATCCTTGTTGCTCGGCGCGAAAACCAACTGGCCGAACTGGCGAAACAAATCACCGCAGAAGAGGGCAACGCAACCTCCATCCCGTGCGATGTGACCGCAGAACCGGAGCGAAAGAAGCTCGTCAAACAAGTCAGGGAGCAGTTCGGCCGGATTCATCTGCTTGTCAACAACGCCGGGAGAGAACTGGTCGCGCCCCTGCAGATCCAGAAAGCGCAGGAAGCTCGCGATCTGCTTGAACTGAACGTCGTCTCCGTGGCGGAACTCATCCGAAGTTTCCTCAGGTTGCTGACCGACGGCGCCGCCGTGGTCAACATGGCCTCGACTGCAGGGATCCAAGGGGCAGCCGGGGTGAGTATGTACTCTGCCAGCAAAGCCGCAGTGATCGCGCTGACTCGATCCCTCGCCAAGGAGTTGGCCGCCCGGAGAATTCGCGTTAACGCCGTTGCACCCGGCCTGGTCAAGACCGCGATGTCGGAGCGGATGTTCAGCCAACTCAGCGCCGATCAGATCGCTGCCCTGGAAGCCGCCCATCCGCTCGGGTTCGGCACTCCGCGAGACGTGGCCATGGGGGTGGCGTTTCTCGGCAGCAGTGAGGCTGCTTGGATTACCGGGGAAACACTCGTCATCGATGGTGGATTCACGGCGTAACACGATGAAAACAAGCGAAAACCGTCCGGATCCGCGTGCTTATATTGCCGATGGTGCAGTCGTCCATGCCACGGCCCAAGTGCATGCCGGCGCCTGGATTGCATCCCGCACGGAACTGGGCCCCGGAGTGATCGTCGGCCCCGGGGCCGTCATCGGATTCGGCCACCCGGAGAACGCCGCCGGTAGCGTGAAGATTGCCGAGCACGCTTTCATCGGCGCCGGCGCACACATCGAACCCGGTGTGCATGTGGGTCCGGACGCCGAGATCCAGTCGGGTTCGATTCTTCGCACCGGTACTCGGATAGGGACGGGGGCGCACGTGGGACCTAGGTGCGTGCTGATGGGGCATTGTGACGTACAGGAATACGCGTCCCTCTATGCGGAAGTCCACGTTTGTGAACACGCCACGCTGCACCCGCACTGCCAACTGGCGCCCGGCGTGAAGCTGCTGAACGATTCCTGCCCGCCGACGCAATTGGACGTCCGGGGTCCGACGATTGGACGATGCGCAGTGATTGGCGTCAACGCGGTGATCTGGTTGGGGGTGCGGGTCGGATCTCATGCAATCGTCGCTACCGCAAGCGTAGTTCGAAACGACGTGCCGGACTACACGTTGGTGCGAGGAGCGCCTGCCAAACCCATCTGCGACACGAGAAGAATCCGCCTGAGACTCGGCGATCGCTGGGTATATCCCTACCCCTGGACGCGCCACGTGATCGAAGGAGAAGACGTGTCCAAACCGGCACCATAAGCAACCGGAATGGAACGTCTGCTGCGCGGCGTTATCGGAGACATCGAATGCCAATTACAATCACGAGCTTCACCGACGAACACGTCTCGGCCGTCACGCGATTCAATGCGCGCCTCACGGCAGGCGGAATGCGGTCGCAATTCCCCACCTCACCGGTACCCCGATGGCTCCCGCCGGCCCCCGGAAGGACGCTCTACCAAGAGTACTTCGTCGGCGTGGATGAGGATTCCGTCGTGCGCAGTGCGTATATTCTCAAGCACCAGGACTTCATAATCAAGGACCGGGTCGTATCGATCGGCGACTTCCAGTTGCCGATTTCCGAGGGTGCCGTCAACCGGGCTTACGTCGATCTCGCCTCGCAATTGCTCCTTGACGCCCTTCGAAAGAGCCCGCTCCTGTACGGTCTGGGTATGGGAGGCCATCATCTGGCCATCACCCGGTTGTTCAAGGCCGCAGGATGGTTGCTCTTTGCCGTCCCTTTTTATTTCAAGGTCAATCATCCAACCGCGTTCTTCCGCAAGACGGTCTTCTTGCGCAACTCGTTGGCCAAACGCCTCTTGCTCGACTGCGCGGCGGTGACCGGGCTTGGCTGGGTCGGAATCAAGACAATCCAGGCGATGCGTGACAAGCAAGTGCGACGCAAGAGTTCCGTCACCGCGGAGAGGGTCGATGAATTCGACGCCTGGGCCGACGGTCTTTGGGAGAACTGCAAGGGTGACTATCCGATGATCGCGGTTCGCGACGCCGAAGTCCTGCAAATCCTCTATCCGAAGGAAGATCCCAGATTCATCTGTCTGAAGATTCGCGAGAACCACACAGTCATCGGTTGGGCCGTCGTGCTCGACACGCCAATGACCGCCCACAAACATTTCGGCTCAATGCGGCTGGGATCTCTTGTCGATGCCATGGCGTCACCCGCCAATGCCTCCAAAGTAGTCAGTGCGGCAACCGCACATCTGGAAGAACGCGGCGTGGACCTGATCGTGTCCAACCAATCCCATTCGGCATGGTGTACAGCGTGCCAACGCGCGGGTTTCTTTCGCGGGCCGTCGAATTTCCTGTTCGGCGGTTCTCGAAAACTTCGCAAGTTGCTCGATTCGTCCTCCGTGCCAACCGACCAGATCTACGTGAATCGTGGTGACGGCGACGGGCCCATTCACCTGTAGGCGCCGGCCATTATCTGCACTTGGGTTCACGTGCGTCGACGCGCTGACGAGAATCGCATGCCGCTGATCAAACACACCTTCAGCCAGGAGCGGATCGGCAGGGAGTCTTGCCCTTTCCCGATCTACAAGTTCCGCACACTTGACAGGCCCTCGGCGCCGGGGTACGCTTGGCAGACGTGTGATCGCCTTGAATCCGGTCGCTTGCTGCTGTGGGAAATGGGCAGCGTGGCGGTTTGTGCCGTCGATGCCGATCCGTCCGGGGAGTCGCCCGCCCGATGAATATCCTGCTGATTAACCACTACGCCGGATCGGCGAAGCACGGTATGGAGTATCGGCCGTACTATCTGGCCCGGGAGTGGGTGCGCCTGGGGCACCGGGTAACCATCGTGGCGGCGTCCTGTTCCCACGTTCGCGTCACCAAGCCCCGGATGACGTCGAGTTTCACGGAGGAAGACTTGGACGGGGTACACTACGTCTGGATCAAGACACCCGACTACCAGGGTAACGGCGTCCGCCGCGTTGCAAATATGTTCGCGTTCGTTGCACAGTTATTGCGTTACGGCACGAGACTGGTGCGCCAGTGCGAGCCCGATGCCGTCATTGCCTCGTCGACCTATCCGTTGGACATCTATCCGGCCCGCCACATTGCCCGCAAAGCGGGGGCAAAACTCGTCTTCGAGGTCCACGACCTCTGGCCGTTGACGCCGATGGAACTCGGCGGCATGTCGCGTTGGCACCCGTTCATTTTCCTTCTGCAACGGGGTGAGAACTATGCCTGCCGTCACGCCGACCGGATCGTGTCGATCCTGCCCAAGGCCGACGAGCACCTGCGGCAACACGGGATGGCGGACGACAAGTTCGTCCACGTTCCTAACGGGGTCGACGTCGAACAATGGCAAACCGGCGCCACGCCGCTCCCGCCGCAACACGTCCAGGCATTGACGCAGTTGCGTGAGGACGGGCGTTTTATCGTCGGCTACGCCGGCGGACATGGCTTGTCGAACGCGCTGGGGGCCGTGGTCCGGGCGGCCGAGCGCCTGCAATCGCTGCCTGTGACCATCGTGCTGGTCGGGCATGGACCGGAGAAGGAAGGCCTGCAAAAGAAGGTCAAGCAACTCGCCTTGACGAACGTGGTGTTCTTGCCGCCCGTACCGAAAACGGCCGTGGGTAGCCTATTGGCGCAAATGGACATACTCTACATCGGTTGGAACCGAAGTCCCCTGTATCGCTTCGGGATCAGCCCAAACAAGCTGCTCGACTACATGATGGCAGCCAAGCCGATCGTCCACGCCGTCGAGGCCGGAAACGACCCGGTAGCAGAGGCCGGCTGCGGGGTTTGCTGCCGGCCGGAGGCTGCTGAGGAGATCGCCGATGCCGTGTCGGAGTTGATGGGCCGCACTCCCGAAGAACGAGCAGCAATGGGGCAACGAGGAAGAGACTACGTGATGCGCCATCATCAATACCCGGACCTTGCTCAGCAATTCCTGGACGCCGTGACAAGATGATTAAACGCGCATTGGATATCATCGCAGCCGGATTTGCCCTGGTGCTGCTATCGCCGTTGCTGCTCGTGGTGGCGGCGGCGGTGAAGTGGACGTCGCCCGGCCCTGTGCTCTTCAAGCAGCAACGCGTCGGCAAGGAGTTTCGCCCCTTCCTGATCTACAAGTTCCGCTCGATGGTCTCCGACGCCCCGCAACGGGGTGGACAGATTACGATCGGAGCGGACTCGCGGATTACACGGATCGGGCGGATTCTGCGAAAAACAAACGTCGATGAACTGCCTCAACTGTTCAACGTGCTCAAAGGCGACATGAGCCTCGTCGGCCCCCGCCCGGAAGTACCTCGCTACGT
>JABMRB010001381.1 GCA_013202865.1 Candidatus Nealsoniibacteriota bacterium
GCATCGAGTTCCGGCGGAATCGTGATCGGTTTTGGCTTGGCGGACGACATAATGCATGTAGTCCCCGAAATCCGCGATCATGTCCAGATCAGTTTCTCCAAAAATCGCCCCCGGGGCGTGAACGGTTACTGTTGCGGGTAGCAAGTTGTTTGGCGGTGTTGGTGATGTTGGTTGGGCTACTGGCAACGACGTGTATGACAGCGATGGCGGTCACACCGGGCACTCAGACGGACACCATCACGCACGGCGGCGTAACCATTACCATGGACTTCGTGTCCGTGGGCAATACCGACAACGTGGCGGACGACACTGGCTACGGCGCGGTGGACTATTCGTACAACATCGGCAAGTACGAAGTTACCGAGAACCAGTGGGACGCGGTGTCCGGCATCGCGGGTGACCTGCTCGAAGATTCCGGCTACTGGAGCGGTGACCAGCCGGTGGCAGCGATTTCCTGGTACGAGGCGGCCATGTTCTGCAACTGGCTGACCTCGGGCGACGTGACCGACGGTGCGTACACGATCAACGGCAGCGGTGAGGTCACGGAGATCGACCGCGACAGTGCCGTCAGCACGTACGGTACGACCTACGTCATCCCCACGGAGAACGAATGGTATAAGGCAGCTTTCTACGACGGCGGCACGAGCACCTATTACAACTACCCTACCGGTTCGGATCTCGTGCCCGACGGCATCGACTACAACGGAGACGCCACATTCGACGCCCTGTTTAACGACGGGTACAGGCAGGGGCATCCGAACGACGTGGATATTGCGGGCGTGCTGAGCCCCTATGGCACGATGGGCCAAGGCGGCAACGTGTGGGAATGGAATGAAACTCCGATCGGTTCGTCGCGTGGCTTGCGTGGCGGCAATTGGCACTACAATTCCGACACCTTGCACGCCTCCTATCGCTACGGCTACACCCCGACGTACGAGTACTACTCCGTAGGGTTCCGCGTGGCAAGTGTTCCTGAGCCCGGTAGCATCACCTTGTTGCTATGCGGACTTGTAGCCGGTTTGATCTGGTGGAGACGTGGGAAGTAGCACCCTTTATCCTTTTTCCCTATTACCCTTTATCCTTTCGCGTCCGAGCGCGGGTGGCCCGGACACCGGAGCTTTTGGCAGCGACTCAGCCGCCTCTTCTTGCCGCGGGTGGCGCAGACACAGGAGCTTTTGGCAGCGACTCAGCCGCCTCTTGTCGCTGCGCAACCCCGGAGGGAGCTATGAACAGTGAGCTTTGAGCTATGAGCTTTCTCACTGCTCATAGCTCACCGCTCACCGCTCTACCTTACTCAACTCCTCCCACAACCGCGCACTAGCCTTAATACCGCGGTGGAAATCGGCCAGGCAGAACTTCTCGTTGGGGCTGTGGGTGTTGTCGTCGTCCTGGCCCCAGCCGAGCAATAGCGTGTCGGCGCCGAGCGTCTCGTGGAAGACGGTCACGATCGGGATCGAACCGCCTTCGCGCGTGTAGACCGGCCGGCAGCCGAAGCCGTGCTCGATCGCCGCCGCGGCCGCCGCTACGTAGGGGCTGTCCAAGGGGACCAACACGCCGGGCGCCCCGTGCAGATCGATCAACTCCAGCTCGATACCCGGCGGACATAGCTCGGCCAGCTTCCGCTGCAACGCGGCGGTGATCTTCTCGGGGTCCTGGTCGGGTACCAGCCGAAAACTGAACTTGGCCCCGGCCGTGGCCGGTAGCACCGTCTTGGCCCCCTCGCCCTGGTAACCGCTCCACAAACCACATACGTCGTAGGTCGGCCGGGCCCAACGACGTTCCAACGCCGTGTAGTCCGCCTCGCCGGTCGCCCCGGTGACGCCGACCTGCTCGAAATAGGCCTGCTCGTCGAAGTCCAGCGCCGCAAACTCCTTGCGCTCCCGGTCGGTCAGCGGCACCACGTCGTCGTAGAACCCGGGCAACTGGACCCGGCCTCGGTCGTCGACCAGCGCGGCCAGCAACTTCGCCAGCGTGTTGGCCGGGTTGGTCACCGAGCCGCCGAACGAGCCGGAGTGCAAGTCGCGGTCCGGCCCCTTGACGCGCAACTCGTAATAAGCGATCCCCCGTAGCCCGTAGGTAATCGCGGGCCGGCCCGGGGCGAACTGGCCGCCGTCGCTAATCACCACGCAATCGCAGGCCAGCCGGTCGGCGTGTGCGAC
>JABMRB010001382.1 GCA_013202865.1 Candidatus Nealsoniibacteriota bacterium
CCGAGGATCCGTCCGCGTCCGGCCGCCATAGCATCTCTCGCTGCCGGCGGCACAGCGTCGTTCTGTTGCCCGGCCGAGGGGTCGATCAGCACGGGTCCCTTGGCCAACGCCAGCAGGTGGCCTTCGCGAAACTGGTTGTTCAACATAGCCATCTGCTTCAGGCGGGTTTCCAGTAGATAGCCGCCGCGGAGACTGGTGGTACCGCTACGGGAAGGCACGTGGATCGACACGTCGAAGCGATCGCCTTTCTGGATTCCCGGCGGGAGCCAGCCTTCCACAATGACCTGCGCCGTGCTGGGATCTCGCAGCACCTGATTCGGATGTTCGACACCGCGGGTCTGCATCTCGGTGATCAGCATCGCGCGGATTTCCGACGGGGCCGGGTCGCTGCCGGTGCCGTCGAGTCCCGTCACCAGGCCCGGATACCGCACGTGAATCGGCTCCAGGCCGAACGGCACGGCGAGGTTACCGACCTTGCGGACGTTCGAGTCGTTCTCGGCGGACGAGTCGGGGCTTTGCGACCGCACGGCCAACGGGTTCCAGATGGAACAACCGCTCAGCAGAACGACCCAACACGACGCCCATATCAGACGGCATCTCATGCTTCTATATGCTCCTCGGAGTGACCGACCGTCGCCAACACACCGACGCACAGCGTACGCAGGCTTCGCGGACGGAACACACACAATCGGAAAAGTGGGGTCGGCGCGGGGCCAACCCGGCGGAAAAGGATATTTGCGGCGCGGACAGTACCGATTTCAGCGAAGCCGGTCAAGAGGAATGGTGGGAAACGAATGCTGCGGTTTATTGCTCCGCCTTTGCATTTGGAAACCACCGCCGCAGCCCGGCCGAGGCGGCCATTAAGTCGGCTTGAAATAAGGAGTTACGTCGATTAGAATCGGTCGCGATGTCGTCGTAACACCAAGCAGGAAAACGAGTTATGCACATCACACCATGCCCCTGTTTTGCAGGAATTGCGATAGCGCACTTACGGCGATGGCTAGTGCGGGAGAATGGCCGGAACTCGTGTCACATCAACACGTTACGTCGAGTCCCGTTTCTCATTGGTGGCCGTAAGTCAAGTTCATGCCACCCAAACTAATGCGGTGTTTGGGGTGAATTAAGGTGGCGTTGGCAGCCCGTTTCGTAGTGTCGGCGTCTCGACGGTTTCCTGTTTTGACTGCACCGTCGGAGGATGCTGCCGGCATGGTCTGCAGCGTCTCATGCGGCTCCGCAGCTACACAACGACCCAGCGGTACATCAACATGGCCCAGCAGGTCAATCGGGCCATCGACAAGCTTTACGTGCCGGAGATTCTGAGAAAGGCCGAATGACCAACAAACAGACCCGGAATTGTATGCACATTGAGTGTCGGCCCCTCTCGCACGAAGAATGCCCCGACGCGAGTCGTCGTAACCCGTTGCAGCCATTCGGCTTATGAAGTGAGGCTGCCGGGGTTCGAACCCGGGACCTACGGATTAAAAGTCCGTTGCTCTACCAACTGAGCCACAGCCTCAAACGGACGTGAGTCCTCAAACTGCAAACGTGGCGCCCCATCTGCATGGGGGGCCCTGTGTCGCGACGTTTCGCCAGAGTACCCCAGAATTGTGTCCGCAGCAAGGGACCCCGGGCATTTCGGCCGGGCCGGCGCGGCGCAGCGAAGATGCAGCATTTCGCCCGTACCCCGCTTGGTGGGCGTAGCTGGATTCGCAAGAATTCAGACCGGTGCGGCAACCCCGCCATATATCAGTTTCCATCGTCGTGTCAAAAACCCCGGGGGAATCCACCCGGGCTAGTCTGCCAAAGTGGCCGAGCACGAACTCGACCTGTTCCTCGTCTCGTCGCGGGACAGTATCTACTACCTCACCGGAATCGTTTGCGAACCGCTGGAGCGGCCGATGTCTCTGCTGGTTCGATGTCCTGGCCCCCGGAATGGTAATCAGCGTGGAACCGGGAATCTACCTCCCAAAGGCCGGCGGCTTTCGGCACTCGGACACGGTTCTGGTGACCGATAGCGGCAGCGAGTGTCTCACGGAGTGTCCCACGGATATCGAGAGCCTTACAATCACCACCCGCAAGCCGCTTGCCCGGCTGAAGCGAGTGGTCTTGTCGAGGGCATTGGGGTTGAAGCTGCAAGGAGTGAAACGGAAGCAGCGTTAACTCACGCCCACGCGTTCGCGACCGACTCGATCCAATGGCGAGCGATCAATTCGTGGCCCTGGGGCAGCGGATGCACACCGTCCCAGATCCAGTGAGACGGTTCGGCTCGCTGGGCGGCCGCGTCGAAGACGTCCTGCGTCTCGAGCAGGATTGCCTTGTACTGCGAGGCCAGCTTCGCCACGACCGGCCGAAGCTCGTCGATCTGGCCACGCCACGCTTCCCACTCGGCCTTGACTCGGGTGACCGGCAAGACGAACGGTTCCAACAAGACGATCTTCAGTTCCGGATTTGCTTGGCGCGACTGCTCCAACAACGATCGATAGTCGGCCGTGAAAGTGTCGACATCCACGTCCTTGTTCGATCGCACCGCGCGGCCGACGTCGTTAACACCGATCAGGATCGACAGCACGTCCGGCTTCAGATCCAGGGCATCCTTCTGCCAGCGAGCTTTCAAATCGGCAACCGTGTTGCCGCTGATACCTCGGTTCAAGAAGTTGAGATCCGCCTGCGGCACGTCGGTGTGAAGTCTCGACGCGATCAGATAGACGTAGCTGTGGCCGAGGTAGTGATTGCGATCGTTCTGATTGCGACCCCACCGCATATCGGTGATCGAATCACCTTGAAACAGCAAGGTCGCACCTTTGTTGATCTTTGGAAGCCGGTAGTTGTAGCCGGTGACTTCCGACGCGTTCGCCCGGACGTCGGCAGCTTCAGCCTCGGCAGTCACCACGGCCGCAGCGGCACAGGCCGCCGACGATCTAATAAACGCTCGCCGATTCAGTTCAATCATCGTCGTTCACACTCCACAAAAGGTCATTCAGCCCCCGGTGAATATTTAGCCCCCGGTGAATATTTAGCCCCCGGTGAATACACCGGGGGGGCCCTACAAAAAACACCCACCCTGCCAACCATCTACAGCATACAGCAATGGGAGCGGTGGAGCGCGTAAGCCCCCCCGGTGTGTTCACCGGGGGCTAAATACACCTGATTGACGCGCCCGGTGGCGAGCGCTTATGATCGTGGGTAGCGGCACAATGGCCGCGGATCGAGCGATTCACCACAGCGGTGGCCCCCACGAGTTGAGAAAAGAGGAATCCCCATGACCAAGCATTTTGTTTCTCTCGCCGTTGTCTGTGTTATGCTCGCCGCACTGAGTTCCGTGGCAGCGGGTGTCGGACCAAACGTCATTCTCTGCATGGCCGACGATCAGGGCTGGGGCGATACGGGCTACAACGGCCACGCCCATCTCAAAACACCGCACCTCGATCAAATGAGCCGGGAAGGCGTGACCTTTTCGCGATTCTATTCGGCCGCCGCGATGTGTTCGCCCACCCGCGGTAGTTGCTATACCGGACGCAATCCGTATCGGTTTGGCGTTACGTTCGCCATGCGGGGGCGCCTCGAGGCAACAGAGATCCCGATTTCCACGGTGCTGAAGAAGCACGGCTACACGACCGGGCATTTCGGTAAGTGGCATCTCGGCACGTTGTCGAAGAAGCAGGGCGACCAGAAGCGCTGGGGTGCGTTCGGCAGCGACCCGGTGTGTTACTACTGCCCGCCGTGGGAGCGCGACGTCGACGTCTGCTTCGTCACCGAATCCAAGGTGCCGACGTGGGACCCGCTGATCGATCCGGGTCCGGTCAAGGGGAAGAAGGCCGCGGCCCAATCGCCCGAGAAGCCGTACGGGAACGACTATTTTGTCGGCCCGGGGCAAACGGTGACGGAGAACACGCGCGGCGACGACTCCCGCGTGATTATGGATCGTGCGCTGCCGTTCATCCGTGGCGCGGTCGAGCGGCAGCAACCGTTCCTGGCGGTGATCTGGTTCCATACGCCGCACTCGCCCGTGGTCGGCGGCCCGAAATATCGGCAAATGTACGCCGATCAACCGGAACCGGCCCAGCACTACTATGCATGCATTACCGCCATGGACGAGCAGGTCGGGCGTCTGCGCGAGGAACTCAAACGACTCGGTGTCGACGGCAATACGATGCTGTGGTTCTGCTCCGACAACGGACCGGCACGTCAGGGCTCGCCGCGGCACGTTGGCTCCAACGGTGGGTTATCCGGCTATAAGCTCTCGATTCGTGAAGGTGGGATTCGCGTCCCCGGACTGCTGGTCTGGCCCGAGGAGATCAAACGGCCGCGTACCGTCGCTGCACCGTGTGTGACCTCCGACTACTTCCCGTCGATTCTGGACGCCCTCGGAATTCAGCTTCCAACCGACCGCATTTACGACGGCATCAGTCTGCTGCCGCTGATTCGCGGCCAGCGGGAGTCGCGCGATGCGCCGATCGGATTCCTCAACAAAGGCGGCAACGAGGCCGTCTGGATGGAAGATCGTTACAAGCTGATTGCGACGTCCAAGGGCACGCAGTTGTACGACGTCCCGGCAGATGCGGCGGAAAAGGAGAACCTTGTCGGCGACCGGCCCGCGGTCAAGACGCGGATGCAGGTTGCGCTGGAGACTTGGAAGGCGGAGGTGATGAAGGAGTTGAAGGCCGTAGGAAGTGACTGATGGGACAGCGCCACTCTCAACGAAAACGCGACAAATACAAGCTCGAAGCGCAAGCGAGTGGATTACCTACGACCAAATCCACTCGCTTGCGCTTCGAGCTTGTATGAGGAAAGAGAAAACCCGCCAATACAAGGAGATTCTAGTGCCAGCGAAGCACATCGACGGACGTCGTGTCCTTCTGGAAACGACTTGCGCACTCATCGTGGCTGCGGCACTGCTGGCGCTGCCCACCTAGGATCTAACCAAGCTCGCGACCGACACACGGATCAACGAGTGGAGCATGATCCGCATCGCGGCCGCCGGTCCAAGAATCCGCGTATGGTTCAACCGCATGCACCCCTCAGTCGACCCGCAGCGCGGCCTGCGGATCGATTACACGGACGAGACCGATCCGATTCTGTCTGGAGCCATCGGCGTTCGCACGCAAGGCGTGGTGGCCTCGTTCGACAACATCGTGGTGCTGCCGGTGGATGTGCTTCCGCAATCCCGTTAGGGATCGCTCGAGAGCAAGTCCGGCACAGCCCAACGCCGAAGGCGTTAGACATCGAAGCCCAGGGTCAGCAAAGCGGCGCAGCCGCGAAGCGCCACCCTGGGATGCGTGGTTAAGGAGATACACCAACCCTGAAAGGGTTGTACCGTAGAACCCTTGCAGGGTTCGCGGGGATTGCAACATCGCAACTCGGCACCCGCCGTTGTCGGTAATCACCGTGGTGTTACTTTGATTGATGCTATCTGGGCACTCTTGTTGGCTCTTGCCTTTGCAGGATTGAGCCAATTCATCACCTTGAGGTGATATTCTCTGTCGTTCGGCACAAGGTTGCCAAGCGTCATTATATCCCGTTGTGAACTACCTTCTGTATCGTCCGCAATGGAGATACTCAAGATGTTTCCTCTTTGTGTATATTCGATTCCGATACTCACATTCCCTTTCACGTATTCGGCGTCGAAAGGGAATTCAGGCCAAAATTCGAGTTGTAAGTCGGTCGGAATGTATTCGTGTTTCGGTGGCCCTAGTTCTTCCTTGACCTCCGCAATGCTCATTTTGAGTAGCTTTGGGATATCAAATTGCATACGGACAGTTCGCTTCTCATTCTGTGGGGCAGACCTCCTCGGTGCTGTTGCGCTTGGTTGTGCTTTCGATGGAGGTCGATCTTTCCGAGCGACAAAGGAGCCTATTGCACCAAGCACTATGAGCATAATGAGGCAACCACAACCAGTGGAGGTCCCTCGTTTCTTACGGGGAGCACCGCAATTCGGACATGAAGAAGCCTTGGAGCTTACCTTCCGGCCACATTCCCTACATTTAACCATGGACATAGTCTACTTCCTTTCTGCCTTGTCGATCTTCCTGTTCTGCCCCAACTGTCGTTTGGCAGGCGGAGACAACACTCAGGATAACGTCGCCAACACTGGGGTCAATGGGGATTTCGCCGGCATGCAGGGGCTCTGACTGGACTCGGGCAGCGGCGTCCATTAACATGGCAGAGCCTGAAGGGCTCGAATTCATCAGCCTGGGGCAACGCCCTGGGGGATGGGTGACACGACGCGAGAAAAGCCCTGAAAGGGCGCGACAATCCTGTGCCGGCCTTTCAGGCCTGATGTCGGTTGAGGCCTCCGGTTCCCAGGGCGTTGCCCCGGGCTGGTGAATTGCCGGGCTTTCAGGCCTGAGTGAGTTGTGGGGCAATTGTACACGTAGCATCCATCAACGCAAAGGAATCATAATGCCGTACCGATCTATCTTAGCCGCCCTTTTCGTTCTTCTGCTATCGTCATACGCCGTCGCCGCGGACGCGCGATCCCCGAACGTTGTCCTAATCATGGTCGATGATCTGGGCTACAACGACCTGGGCTGCTATGGGCATCCTGAGATCAAAACGCCCGTGCTGGATCGGCTTGCCGAGGAAGGCGTTCGGCTGACGAGTTTCTATTGTGGGGCTACCGTCTGTACGCCGTCGCGGATGGCCCTGCTCACCGGTGCATACCCGCGTCGGGTCGGTTGGACTCGGGGTGTTGTCGGGTACATGATGCGGCCGGGCGAAGGGCTGAGTCCCAAGGCGCTGACCGTTGCCGAGATCTTCAAGTCCGAGGGCTATGCGACGGCCATTTCCGGTAAGTGGCACCTGGGCGACCAGCCGCAATGCCTGCCGCAGGGCCAAGGGTTCGACTCGGCCTACTATGTCCGCAAGAGCAACAATCAGACGAAGAAGCTGTGGCGCGACGGCGAACTGATCGAGGATCCGTTCAGCAATCGGCTGCTGAGCGAGCAGTTCACGCGTGAGGCCGTGCGATTCATTCGGCAACAGAAGGAGAAGCCGTTCTTTCTCTACATCCCCTACACGGCCCCGCATTTTCCGGTGCAGGCGCACCCCGACTGGAAAGGGAAATCCAGCTTCGGCGTCTACGGCGACGTGGTCGAGGAACTCGATGCGCGTATCGGGGAGGTACTCGAAACCCTCAAGGCCGAGAAGATCGACGAGGATACCGTCGTCGTCTTCCTGTCGGACAATGGGCCGGAGACCGGCGAGGCGGCCGGGGCGGCACCGTTTCGCGGGCGAAAATGGAGTGCGCTGGAAGGTGCCAATCGCGTGCCGTGTATCGTTCGCTGGAAAGGGAAGCTACCGGCCGGGCGGGAGTCGGATGCGTTGATCGGTGCGATCGACCTATTGCCGACCCTGTGTCACGCGTGCGGCATCGACTGGCAAGCGAAGACCGAGGGCAGCCCGCTGATCGACGGCGTCGACGTTTGGGATACGCTGCTTGGCAAGAAGGTCGCTCATCCGCGCACGGACCTTCTGTTTTGGCACGGCGCGGGCAAGTTCGATGCGATTCGCGTCGGCGACTGGAAACTGTTCCTGAACCGAAAAGCGGCCGCCAGTCCGCACAAGCAGAACAGTGCCGAAACGAACAAACAACTCGCCGTTCTCGGCCAAGGGAAAGGGCCGGTCCTGTTCAATCTTGTTGAGGAGCCGGATGAGATGACCGATCTCAGCGCCAAGTATCCGGAAAAAGTAAAAGAGATGCAGGCGTTGGCCGAGAAGCGGCTGGCTGAAATCGAAAGCAACATGATTCCTCTCGTAGAGTAGATGCCACGTGCCATGCCCACGCCGGGCGAAGGAGATTGCACATGTATCTCGTCAACAAATCGCTGGCGATCTTCGGCCTGACTCTTGCCGCCTGCGGCGTTGCTGAGGCACAGCAGGCAGGCACCGTCGATTGGTCGCAAAGTTACGATGCCGGCTATACGGACGCCAACGGGGCGTACGCCGGGGGTTCGGAGATCATGCATCTGGTGGCGCACAAGGGCAAACTCTATGCCGCCAACGGCTACTGGAAGGATTCGCGATGGGAGAAGCCACCCTACCCTGAGAAACAATCGGCCCAGGTGCTTAGGCTGGATTCGGCGGACGGCCGGTGGCAGGTCGACTTGGATATGGGCCGGTCCAACGGCCGGGGCCTTCGCTATATGAAGGGCAATATCCTCAAGTCGGTTACATTCACCCGCGATGGACTCGGTAAGCTGTTGCCTCGGCCGCAAAATCTATTGGTGATGGCGGCCGGCGCTTATACCGAGAAACACGGCGTCGTGTCGGCTTGGGTGCGTGACGACGCTACCGGCAAATGGAGTCACGGTGTCGTGAAATACGGATCGCGGACAGGCGGCACACGATGGATTCCACGCGACATGGAGGTCTATCGCAACAAGGTTACCGGAGCGGAACGGCTGTTCCTGTTGATCGGCAACCCGGGCATCATCTCGGGCGTCTACGATGCCTCGCAGCCGACCAAAATACGCTGGGACGAGAAGGTAGAGTTCCCCGCGAGCGGCACGTGTACCACCCGACCGCTGGGCATTGTGCAAGCGAACGGCTCGCTGTGCTTCTCGGTCGGCGGCGTCATCTATCGCCGAACGGACGGACCGAGCCCGACCTACACAGAAATTCTGAACCTTGAGATTCTGAACCTTGGCGACGGCGTCAATACCGACGTGGGCGGCATCCGCGGCCTGACCACCGTTGCCAATCCCAACGGTGCGGGCGAGTCCATCTTGTTCCTCTGGGCACCCAACGGCCGCTCGTCCATCGGGCAAATCAAGCGGCTCGATCCGGACGGCTCCGGCGGTTACACGGCACACGATGAAGCGAGCATGCGCGATCTGATGAGTGCGAAGCTTGGTGTCGAAGTTGGATACGTGCTTGGAGCCCACAGCAATCTGTACCCGGTTGTCGATCCGGTGACGGGCGACACGGTACACATCATCGGCTTTCAAGGGACGTTTGCCGGAAGTGACCATCTCAAGTGGAAGGGCAGCAGATTATACGCCGGCGCGATGTACGCCATTCGCACGGCAGACCAAACCTACACGGTCGGTGAGGTCAACGGTGCCTACGCGCCCGGCAAAACAGTTCTCGTATCGCCACGCACGTTTGCCCGTTCGCCCTTCGGCGACAATCTGCTTTTTGTCGGCGGCCACGATGCCAGCAGCAAGCCGTCGGACGACATGGCCTGGATATTCAAGGCGTCCTTGGACGTGGTGCTGGGCCCGGGTGACGATCAGTAGTGCCCATGTCGTCAGGGGCGTGCATGCCTTGCAGTGATTGTTCCCCGCCCTTGGCCGGTCGTAAGCCACGGGCCGTTTGATCGACCCCGTCGCAAGGCGTTGCCACGCCGACAGCGAGCCCGATCCGTGGATTCGCTCCGCGGATCGCACGCCAAGAAGGCATGCGACAATGGAGGAGGATGGCGACTGGAGTTTCAAAATACGGTCGTTTGTTGGGACACATGATCGAGTTGATCACGGGTGGATTTCAGCAGCGGGCTGGTTTCCTCGTGCCAGCCGGATTACGAACTAAAAGTGCCAGTCCACGATCAAGTGATACCCGTTCTCAAGGGTGACAGTCTGCGCGGGTGAGCCGCTCTGCGATTCCCAGTGCGTGTATTCGATCCAAAGCGTTAGATTGCTCGTAATCTGGACCGTGATCCCTGGAACGAGCATCCCCTGACGGCCGTGTGGGTTAGCAGCGATCCCATGCGAATAGACGCAGCGATACGTGATCGGGCCTTGTGTATGCGTTATTCCTGCCAGCCCATCCGTGTAGCGGTCACTCGGGCCGCCTGAGATGTAATGGCTGGGGGTCAGAACCCCGAACAACTGTGAGACCTCGCCGAAGAGCTTCCAACGCCCGTTGGTCCACGTCGCGTCGACCGCCCATCCAGCGATCGTCTGGTCTCCCGGGCTCGGAAAGACCTGATCGGTCGCCAGCAGTTGCAGCGTGGGCCGATTGGCGACTCCGCCGACCAAACCCGATACGCCGAGGGCGAACGTCGCTTCCTCGCCCAGTGTCCATGTGGGAACGAGGCGGCCGATGAACGTGTTCCGTTCCTCGGAGCCGGCGAAGCTCTCCGGGTCGGCGCCGGCGATCGACCCATTGACTCGATCCTCGGCCAGGTACAGTTGCAGGTAGCGATCGACCTTGAAGCCATCCTCGAAATCGGGTGTGTGTTCAAGCGATAGGCCGTAATCGCTGTCGAGTTTCAGGCCGTCGAAATACTGCACGTTGCCCCACCAGGAGTCATCCCAGAACAATCCGAACTGTTTGTAGATCGAGCCGATCTTCAGACGCCCGAGTGGGGTGTCGAGAAAGCCGTACGCTTCCCAGAACCAGAAATGGTCGTCCGTGAAGAAGGGACGCAACGGGACCCCGCTGTCGCGAAGCCGCATCTGTAGATGGATACCGGTCTTGGTAGTCTTGGCCGATTCGATCGGCCACTGGCCATCGACGAACAGGTAGTAGGAGTGTGTACCCGGTACACCAGGAACACCGTAGCCGCTGGCTAGCGGGCCGCCGTTATCGACGTGCCACCAGTGGTATGCCCCGACGGTGAAAGACAGCGGCAGCTTGGTCTTCCACCGCGCGATGTCTTGACCAAATTCTTCCAGGGGGCTTTCTTTCAGCAACGGGGAGTCAAGCCATGCTGAGGTGCGCTCATGGCAATCTTGAGGGTCGGATGACGGTGGCGCTGACAGCTCCCGAGGCCGACCGGCGCCCGCAACGGACTCCGAGGGACCGATAGTCTGTCCTTCACTGGCCGAAACGTCCAGTGCAACCGTTACCCAGACTAAAACAACCGCTAATCGAGGTGGCATCGATTCGTATCCTGCAGGTACTCCAAGTCCAGCGAAACCGTCTTCCCGTCTCCAAGCCGCAACGCGGAAAACCCCGCTTCGTACAGCATCTTCCTCGCGGCCTCCATATCGAGTCCGCGGTTTCTTGCCGTATCAGCCTCGGTGTCGCGCGGGTTCGCCCCGGTCTCGGCGTAAACAACGTTCGCCCCGGCCGTTAGCCCAACCAGATTCGGCTCGTGAACGGCGATATTCTGTGTTTCCGGACAACCGAGCGTAGCGAGCGACACCACGGCGACCACCTGTGCCAGGCGAAGCTCCGTGATCTGGCCTCGCTCGGCGACCGGCAACTGCGGAACCCACACGCGTCGCATCGCCGCATGTTGAAAGCAACCATGCTCGATTCCGAGGAACATCTGCTCAACCAACTCTTGGGGCGAATGTTCGGGGCCGATGGGCTCGCAACAGTAATAGAAGTCGAGGCCTGCTTCGCGGATGACGCGGAAGGTTTCTTTGCGGGCTTCGGGATCCAGACCCGTGTCGACGCCTTCCCGAAGTCGGCAGACGTGGTAGGCCCCCTGAACGCCGGACGCGCGAAGTTCCCGAGCCTGGTCAACCGTGAAGTCCCCAATGTTGACGACGATTTGCGTGTGTGCGGGAATCTCGCGACGGACGGCCTCAACGGCACTCAGCAGCCCGCCCCACTCGAAGTCGTGCATCGTCATCAGAAAGATGGCATACAAATCACCGCCCGCCGAGAATGCTTTGGCGCGGCCGACGATCTCCTCGACGGTGAGTTGCGTTCGCTCGAACTGGGTATGATCCTCTCCGAAGACGCAGAACTTGCAGTTGCCGGGACAGGGCGCCGTGTCAGTGCCGATCTGGCCAAGTAGCATCGCTTCATTCCCGAACCGGCGACGGGAAACCGTGTCGCCGACGGATCGCAAAACGCCGGCCTCCAGCGAATCGGCGGGGAGCGTGAGGAGATAAACACATTCCTCTTTGCTCGGCGCTTTGCGGTCCAAGGCGTTTTGCAGAATTCGATCGAGGGGGGCAGGCAGCTTCATCTTATCTCCTCATGTCACGGGCGAGTCCGGAGTTCGGCCGGCTCCGGTCTGTAACGGTTCAGCTTGCCGAGTCAGTCCGCCTCCAGCGTCTTGCGTGCCTCACGTAGAAGTCTTCCGAGGCCGCGACGATAGTGGTCCAACGATTTGACCCAGCGCGATAGACACTGTCGGCCCGCTTCCGTAATCTGGTAGGTCTTCTTTGCGGGCCCGTGGGTCTCCGTGTCCCACGTTGCAGTGACGAATCCCTGCTGCTCCATCCATTGCAGGGTCCGGTAGATTCCGGCCATGTCAGGCCCACGTCCATCGCCCAATGGCAATTCCGCGAGTTGTCCGGCAAGCCGATAGCCGTGTAGCGGGCCCTTGGCCAGTGCGATCAGGATGGACGGCTGAACGTGGCGGTCAAGCGTATTCCCGTCGCATGGGCACGTCTGACTATTCAGCATTTGACTTCCTCCCATACATGACCTCATCATATAGATAGATTATCGGCAAAACGACGAGAAGAGTCAAATGTACTCGAAACGTGTTGTCGAGTCTCAGTTTGGGACGGTCCAATCTCAAATGCGGCCTGGGAAATCCGTCTCCCAACCGAAAACCACCTAAAATGGTGTAACGACTGTTCCCCGGCTAGGTGCGTCCCATCAATCGTTCCTTTCTCGACGCAAACGTCGAAATGCCTTACCTGGCACGTAAGTCGTGTCCAGGGTGTCCGAGATCGCCATGTCAAAATCAAAACCCCGTAAAGCCGTGCCGCCAGGAGGTTCTTGACGTCGCTCCGTTCGCCCACCCCGTGGGGGGGCGTCACAGGAAAGCCGAATGATGAAGGATTTTGACGTTGTGGGCGGCCGGCGGGCAGGGGGTGCGTGGATTTCAGATTTAGGATGGGCGGGATGGCTGCTGAGGGCCGTGTGGGGGAGATTGCAAATTGCTGATTGCAGACTGCGAACTCTCGGAGGGAAAGGCTCACCTACACCCGCACGTGATGCACCCAGGCGGGGGGCACGTTGGGCCAAATTCGGTCGCGGGCGATCTCCTGGTTGTCGAGTACGGTGTCCATCGCGCGGGCGATGCCTTGAAGGCGGAGACGTTCGGCGCGGCGGCTGACGAGCGATCGCAGGCGGCGCATTCCGATGTACTCGAAGAACGATAGGGTTCCGCCGGGCTGCAACAGGCCGACCATGACGGCGAGGAGTTGCTCGACCACCTCGGCCGAGAAATTGTTCAACGGCAGGCCCGACACGATCAGGTCGTAGCGCTGCCCGTCGGCGAGTTCTTCGAGGCCGCAGTGCAGCACGCGGCTTCGTGGGGCGACGGTTTGGAAGAGCGGGTCGTGCTCGAAGCGGTCGCGCAATCGTGCGACGAAACTGTCGTTGAGCTCGACGAGATCGAGTTGGTCGCCGTCGCGCATGGCGGGGATGATCCACCGCGTGACCGCGCCCGTGCCGGGTCCGACCTCGAGAATCTTCCGGTCTGGGATCTTTCGGTCCGGGTCGGTTCCTTCACGAACGAAGCGGGCCAGCGCAGCGGCGAGGAAGCGTCCGCTGGGCATTACGGCGCCGGTGGTGTGGAAGTTTGTGAAGAACTCTTTGAAGAACAGTCCGCAGTCGGCAAATGGATTTCGCATGGTGTTGGCCAGGTGTCCCGTTGAACAAACCGTTGCGGCCAGTGTAATGCACCGCGAGAAGACGCACAAGGACGGCTCGGCAGGGACTTACGCGCTGACGAGTGCCAGTTCGTGCTCGATGAAGGCCATGGCCCCGATGGCTTCGGACGGCTGCTCGCTGCTTCGCTGGATCTGCTGGAAGTCGTCGAAGCAATGCAACAGCGCTTCGACGACAACCGGATCGAAGTGCCGGCCGGACTCGCTGAGGATCATATCGAGGGACTTGTCCGTCGAGAAGGCCGGCTTGTAGGGCCGGGCGGAGGTGAGTGCGTCGTAGACGTCGGCCACGGCGACGATGCGGGCCGGCAGTGGGATCTCCTCGCCTTGCAACCCGGCCAGATAGCCGGCGCCGTCGAATCGCTCGTGGTGGAATCGCGCGATGGCGCCGGCCATGGCGAGGAACCCACCGCACTGCGAGAGCGTCATCGCTTGATCGAGGAGATTGGCGCCGATGATCGTATGCCGCTTCATGGTCTCGAATTCGCCGGGCGTCAGCCTCCCCGGCTTCAGCAGAATGGCGTCGCTGACGCCGACCTTGCCGATGTCGTGCAGCAGGCTCGACCGGTAGAGGTCGTCGAGGAAGCACTCGTCGATCTGATCGCAATAGGGTCCCTCTTCGGCGAGCCGTTCGGCCAGGAGTTGGGAGTAGGATCGCATGCGGACGAGGTGGTCGCCGGTCTCCTTGTCGCGGAACTCGGCCACTTTGGCCAGCGTGAAGACGGCGACGTCTTGCGTGGCGACGATTTCGCGGGCACGGCGTTCGGTCAACCGTTTGACGGTCGAATCGTGCGACTCGATCTTGGCCTGCACGGATTCAACCGTGCAGATTGCCTCGCGCAACCGGAAGTGGAGTTGGACGCGGCTGCGGAGTTCGTGCGGATCGATCGGCTTGACGAGGTAGTCGTCCGCGCCGACCTCGAACGCCTCGGCTTGTTCCTCTCGGGACGACTTGGCGGACACCATAATCACGTGAACGCGCTGACCGAGGGGTCCCGCCTTGAGGCGGCGGCAGGTCTCGTAGCCGTCGATCCCGGGCATCATGACGTCGAGCAGGATCAAATCGGGCAGGAATTGCAAGGTTTTCTCGAGGGCTTCTTCCCCACTGGCGGCGGTTTCCAGTCGGCCTTCATCGCGCAGCAACGCACAGAGCAGCCGCCGGAAGGCATCGTCGTCGTCGACGATAAGGATTTTTCTGGAAACGGATTCCATGGGATGATCTGCGCTGTTGTTTTGCGGGCGTTGCCGGCTAGGGTATTTGAAGGCGGTACCCGGCGCCCAGATTTCTACTCGGTCCCACCCCTAGCTGACTGCGGCGACGACGGCGACGGGGACCTCGGTCTGTTGCTCGACCAGCCCGACTTCAACGAGCAAGGCTCCCCACTCGGACTCGAAGGGGATGCCGATGCCTACGGCCTGTGAAGGGAAATCGACGGTGTGCGACTTTCCGGTGATGACGCTGGGCAGGCTGACGGTCATTTCCAATTCTTCGAGTTTTGCCTTGGCCCCACCGGCGATCATGTTAGTCAGTTCACCGACGGTGTCGACGACGTCGGCGTTGATGTCCTTGGGGTGTTCCCCCAGCAGGACCGCGGTGGCGGCCAGCGCGACGCTACGTTCGAGGCTAAGGACCACGGTCCCCCGCGCCTTCCCGGAGAGCCCGATGATGCCGCTGACTTCGTGTTGCGGGTGGCGATCTTCCTTGGAGAACGGGGTGCCGCGCGTGAGCTCACAACCGAGCATCGTGGCAAATACGGATCGGGTGCTGGCCACAAAGGGGTTGATGTACTCGACTTTCATGCGTGTATGTCCTTGTTGGAATTCGGACGCGCGCTCCGGCGCAGATGACTTGCCGTTGCAGCGGCGGCGGAGCAAGTCTTCCGCATCTGCACGTGTTGCCGTTGTACCTCGTCGGCCATGGCGTAGAGGTGAGGACGTTTGTCGGTGGGCAGCGCATCTATCTGGATTCGCAAATCCTCGAGGCGTTGCCCAAATCCCTTTTCCTTTGCGCTCGTTTCGTGTGACGACATTGCAACCTCCTGGAAACGTTACCTTGCCCGGCGAGAAACCGGGCATTGCTTGCCCAATACCTACGAAACCCTAGCACACGAATAGTCTTGGCAGGCAAGACTTTGCAGGGTTTTCGTCGGGCACTGCGACGCGTCCTTGCGGGCCCCGGAGTCGCCGTACGGGGATCGCCCGTACGCGCGGGGGTCAGACGGATTGTAACGACAATGCGTATCGCAGGCGGGAATTTGCCACCCGAACATCGAAGTGACATCTTGACGCAACAAGACGCTTACGCCCAATTGAGAAGTTATACTTGGCCTAGGGTCCGGTAGGCGACTCAGCAAACGCTTCACGTCAAGCAGGATTTAGGGTGCGAGATGGCAACGCAGAAGATACGTGTCTTGGTCGTGGACGACTCGGCGGTAATCCGGGCAATGATCTGCGACAACATCGGCTCGACGTCGGATATGGAAGTGGCTGGCACCGCGCGAAGCGGCGAAAAGGCCCTTGAGGTGTTCGAGTCGGTCCACCCGGACGTCGTCACGCTCGACGTCCAGATGCCGGGGATGGACGGACTGGAAACGCTCGACTCGCTGTTGACGCGGCATCCGGTTCCCGTGATCATGGTCAGTTCGTTAACCCGCGCCGGGGCCGACGTCACGCTGGACGCTTTGGAACGCGGTGCGCTGGACTACATCGCGAAGCCCGAGCGGGGCGCCGACGCCAAAGAGGTGTTGGGCGAGAAGCTGCTGCGAACAATCCGCAGCGCGGCCGGCACCAACGTCGGGCGGATTCTGCAGATTCGGCGAGACCGGAAACAGCGACGGGCCGAGCAAGGTACCCGGAAAGCGGTTCCCACAAAACAGTTCGACACGGCTCCGGAAGAACTGGCCGACAAATGTATCGCGATCGGTATTTCCACGGGGGGGCCGCCGGCGCTGGCTAGTCTATTCGAGACGCTTCAGCCGCCGATGCCGGGGATCGTGGTCGTGCAGCACATGCCGGCGAGCTTCACCAAACCGTTCGCCTGGCGCCTCAATTCGTTATCTTCCCTGTCGATCAAGGAAGCCACCATCGGCGACTCGTTGCGCCCGAACCACGTGCTGATCGCCCCCGGCGGTAGCCACTTGAAACTGCGTGGGCGTGGCAAGTTTGTCAAGGTGCTGTTGAACGACGGCCCGACGGTCAGCAGTCACAAACCGTCGGTCGACGTGTTGATGGCCGACGTGGCCAGGATCTTCGGCAACCGATGTCTGGGAGTAATCATGACCGGCATGGGACGCGACGGGGCCCAAGGCTGCGCGGACATCCGTGCCGCCGGAGGGTACGTCCTCGGGCAGGATGAGGCCACCTCCGACGTCTACGGCATGAACAAAGTGGCCCATGTCGAAGGAAACGTCGACCAACAGTTCGGCCTGAGTCACGCGGCTGGTGTGATCGGCAACCAGGTCAAGCGACTCTGGTGCCGGGCCCCTGTCGGCGTCAGGTAGCAACGGTTGGGTGGACGGCGCCGGTGTCGGCCGGTCGGGAGAGGACGAATGTGCCCCCCGGCGTTGCCGCAACGACCGGCGTCACCCCCGGTATCCGCGACGCGCTGCTGCGAATATCGCCGCTTGACTATCCGGCTGGCCGACCTAGCGTTGTTCTGAGGTCCCCGAAGGTTCACGGGTGACTGCAAAGGACAGAACAAGTCATTTTGTTTCCTACGAAAGAAGAGGCGGGAAAACACCATGAGCGCAAGAGTCTTAGTAGCGGACGATTCCAGCACCATGCGGAAGATCATCCTGCGGTCGCTTCAGGCGGTTGGCGTGACCGAGACCACCGAGGCGGCCGACGGCGATGAAGCCACGGCGTTGTTC
>JABMRB010001383.1 GCA_013202865.1 Candidatus Nealsoniibacteriota bacterium
CACCCGATCCAGTTGGTGCGTTTCACGCACCCTACGCCCCGGCTGCCGGCTTCGGCTGGCCCAGCACGTCGCACAGATCGAGAAAGTGCTGTTGGTACGCGCTCCGCTCGGAGAGATTCGCCCGCTGCCACTTGGCGATGAACTCTTGTGGAGTCATGCATGCTCCCCCGGCGGATTGTCCCTAAGTGTAAAACGGGATTGTAGCCGGGCGGGACGGATTGGTCCAGGGGCGGACGCCGGGAGGTGGTTGGACCGTTTGTAGTGACCGCATTCATGCGGTTTGGGCCGTCTGAACCCGATGGATCGGGTCACTACGAACCCTGGCAGTCGTGACGTCGGTATCGCGACGTGGGGCGACCGATCTAGCGAGTGCCTCTTGTGGCTGCGCCACCCGGACGGATTTTGCGACTGCGCCACCCCCAAGGGCAACGCCTTCTTCGCAAAACCGGCCGGGCCACCCTCGAAGGTCGGGATGTGTGCGGGGCACTTGAGGTCCACGCTACGTCGGCTCAATCACGGTTAGCCCCTGCACGCGGCTGAAGTGGCGTTTGTTGAAGGTGGCGACTTGGCAACCGCGTTCCCGTGCGGCGGCCGCGACGATCAGATCGTAGTAGCCGATCATTGTGCCTGCAGTTTGCAGTTCGGCCCATAGCCGCGCGTGCTCATAAGCAGTTTGCTCGGTGTACGGCACGATCGGCAGCACACTGAGGATGGTCCGAAGGTAACTCTCGCGTTTGATGCGCTGCCGTCCCTTGGCTCGCTCTACGCCGTGCCACAATTCGGCCACAGTGATTGCCGCTATCTCGAATTCATCGTCAGACCGAGAGGCCAGCCAGTCACTCAGACCAAACGTGCCTTTCTCGCCTCGGATGATGACATCGGCGTCGAGGATTATTGCCATTTGTCCGCCGGGGCTTTCAACTTCTCGCGGGCCGCTTCAAGATCGCGGCTCCAGGCCCGCGCCTCCTCGTCGGAGAGCTTCGTCGAGGCTAGTGCTTTCTCAAGATCGCTGCCGCGGCAGACTGGGAGGCCTGCCGGAACCAAGCGGGCAAACGGCACACCGTCCTTCAACAGCACGAACGTCTGCTCCTGGTAATGGGCGCGGTCGACGCAGTCGGCAAGATTGCGGGCCGCTTCGGTGATACTGATATTCGTTTCGCTCATATACCTGAATTGTCGCACTTCCGACGACGTTCGTCAAGCTGCAACCCGATACTACGTACCCCCGATACGGGTGGTCGCAGTTCTGGTCGTGATTCTATGGTGGCGTACTTCCGGCTACAATGAACGCCTTACGCTCAACAGTTTCAATCCCACGAAGGAGCCGTGCCGTGACATCTGAAATCAATCGTCGCAAGTTCATCGGTTCGGCCGTTGCGGCCGGCGCGGTTACTGTGGTGCCGAGACACGTGCTGGGCGGGGCCGGATACGTTCCGCCGAGCGAGAAGATTACGCTGGCTCATATCGGTATGGGGACGCAGGGGTTCAACGAGCTGGGGGACCTGCTCGCTGAGCCGGGATTGCAGATCGTGGCCGTTTGCGATCCGAACACCGACAGCAACGATTACGTCGAGTGGGGTAAGCACGGCAACCGCAATAGAATACGAAGGTATCTCGGCGATCCCTCCTGGCGGGAAAACGACCGCGGCTGCCCCGGTGGCCGAGAGGTGGGGCGGCACGTTGTGGACACCTACTACGCGAACCAGCGCAAGGCGGAGAACTTCAAGGCATGTGCTGCGTACGCCGATTTTCGCGAACTGCTCGATAAGGAGAAGGACCTGGATGCCGTCAAGATCATGACGCCCGACCATCTCCACGCGACGATCTCGATCGCGGCGATGAACCGCGGTAAGCACGTGCTGGTACACAAGCCACTGGCCAACCGGATGCATGAAGGCCGACTGGTCGTCGAGACGGCCCGTAAGACGAAGGTTGCCACGCACCTGCTGGCTTACGGCAGCGGCACGGGCAACGCGATCATTGCCAGGCGGGTCCAGCAGGGGGCCATCGGTACGCTTCGAGAAATCCACAACTGGACGAACCGGCCGGTCTGGCCGCAGTATACGGAGATCCCCACCGACAGGCCGCCCGTGCCCAAGGGTCTCGACTGGGACTTGTGGCTGGGGCCCGCGGTCGACCGGCCGTTTCATCCGCACTATACGCACACGGTGTTTCGCGGCTGGTACGATTTCGGCGGCGGCTCAATGGCCGACATGGGGATCTACAGCCTGTGGCCCGTGTTTTCTGTGCTGAATCTGGGCGTTGCCTATAGCGCCGAGGCACGGGCGACGCACACCTGTACGATCGTGGATCAGGTCAGCCGGCCCGCGAAGAACGACTTCTCCTTCCCGACCGCCTGCACGATCCGTCTGAAGTTTGCGGCGCGGGAGAACACGCCCGCGGTGGACCTGTTCTGGTACGACGGCGGTATGAAACCTCGTCTGCCCGGCGAAGTCGAGGCGTACGACGTCGAGATGCCGCGGGAGGGTATCCTGTTCGTCGGCACGGAGGGCACGATCATGGCCGGTTTCCATGGGCAGAATCCGCAACGGTTCGCCAAGGGAAAGCGTGAGCCGCTCGACACGCGAGAGGATTCGTCGGCGGATGCCGAGTGGAGCCGCCGACAGCAAGGGACGCTGAGCCGAGGGGGTCCCGGCGGACGCTACGGCGCTTGGCAGCGGGCTGTCCGAGGGGGCGAGGCGTCGCCGGGCAGTTTTCTGGGTGCGGGCCCGATCACCGACGCCGTCAACCTGGGGGCCGTCGCGCTGCGGGCGGGCAGGAAGGTGCTGTTCGATAGTGCGAAGATGAAGATCACCAACGATGCGGGCGCGAACAAGTACCTACATCGAGAGTATCGCGCGGGCTGGGAGTTGTGAGGTTGCGAGGTCTCGTACGCACTGCAGCGGAGGCTCCGCCTCGCCGAGATAGCGCACGATCGAAACGAACTGAATCCCCCCCAAGGGCGGCATCCTCCGCGCCAATCTGCCCCTTCTCCTCCCCGTACGGGAATTTACCCCGCCTTTACGTTTTAAGAACAAGCCCCCCGCCCGCCCGAGGCGACCATTAAGTCGCCTTGAAATAACGACTTACGTCGATTATAATCAGCATGAACTGACCGATCGGGTCTTTCCGCGAAAGTCAACATTAGCCGCGAAAGTCATCGTAACCCCTGACACGACAACGAGTTATGCCCATCAGCGCAAACC